>NZ_JAPYKP010000006.1:0-94325 GCF_037179725.1 Mesorhizobium sp. Cs1321R2N1
GCCTGGCTGCTCGGCCGCGCTGCCGTCTCGTCGCTGGTGATCGGCGCCCGCAACGACGTCCAGCTGAAGGACAATCTCGCGGCCGCCGCCCTGGAGCTCGGCACCGAGGAACGCCAGCGCCTCGACGCCGTCAGCCGACCGCCTCTGCTCTACCCCTACTGGCACCAGCAACTGACGGCGAAGGATCGCTTCGGCCCCGCCGACATGGTTCTCGACCGCAGCGACATCTGATCAGCGGCGTCGGGCCGAGCACAAGAGCTAGGTCCCGATGAACCGCCAGAGCTCGGGATCGGGTTCGATCTGGCCGCTGAGCACGAAATATTTGTAGAGGACGAGGAGGGAGATCGCCTGCTCGTCCCGTTCATTGGAAAATTTGCGGCAATAGGCATTGGCCGCGGCGATGATGCGCTCCGCCGCGGCCGGATGCTGCTCGAAATAATCTACTTTTTCACGAAGATCGGAGAAGTCCGGGTCGAGCGGCGCATAGTGGACACCGGCCTCGAGCTGGCTCTCGCCAAACCATGTTTCGTAGGTCGGCGGCGGCATCAGACAGAGCGAGTTGGAATTCATGATCCATTTGAGGTTGGTCGCCACGTCATTGCCCTCCAACGAGACGATGTAGCGATAGCGCAGATGCTGGCTGATGCGGAGGAAAGGCTTGCTGTACTCAGCCGGAGCACTGCGCTTGTGCGAACCGACGTCGCAGAACGGCAAGCCGCGCGCGACATCCAGGAACCGTGTCCTGATCGGATTGTTGAGGTCGCCGCGCCAGACCACGACCGGGCGTTTATCGGCGAAGGCGACGGTGTCGACGGGCATGTGGAAGTGGCGAAACTTGTTGAACTTCATAACGACAGCGTTGCCGTTGTCGACGCTGATCGGCCGATCCTTGACGAGCGTCGGCAGCTTGGGCACGCCTTTGACGTCGCCGAACTTCAGGTCGATGAGCAATGACGGATCGAAATAGCGGGCAAATTCCTTCAGGTCGTAATAATACATGCTCGGTTCAAACGGCATCTTGTCGATGCGCACGGCATCCGGGCTTGGCGTAAAAGCGTTCTGCAGCTTGTTGTAGTGATGAAGCCGTCGGCGCACGGCTTCATCCGAGAGCCTGGCCTGTTCCAGGCGGCCCGCCAACCGTCGTCGGAAGATCGCCTGGGGTGCGATATCGCGCATGACGTTTCGCGCGTAGTAGAAGACCCTTGCCGTCGTCCGTTGTATGGTGGCCATCGTTCTCCTAGTCTAAAACAAGCGCCACTAAACAGACAACAGCCGGGATGGTTCCCGCGGCGTGATTGCGCATCGTTAGGGCACGCATTCCGGCAGTGCCCGAACACGTGATGGCCGGCCTCGACGAGACGCGCCGGGGATGCCGCAGCAACTACAGCATGTCGCGGCGAATAGGATTCGCCCAACCTTCCGTAAGCTTCTGATTTTATGGCGTTATCCTGGAACCGAGGACCCTTCCGGGCGACATGCATTAGCCCGTTATGTAGCGCCACACCTCGGCATCAGGTTTGATCTGGCCAGAGAGCACGAAGTATTTGTAGAGCACCAGCAGGGAGATCGCCTGTTCGGTCCGCTCGTCGTCGAATGTCCGGCAATAGGCGTTCGCGGCGGCGATGATGCGCTCTGCCTTGGCCGGGTGCCGCTCGAAATAGGCGACGTTTTCGGCAAGATTGGAGAAGTCTGCCTCTAGCGGCACATAGTGGACATTGGCTTCGAGCTGTCGCTCGGCAAACCATGTCTCGTAGGTTGGCGGCGGCATCAGGCAAAGCGACTTCGAGTTCATGATCCATTTGAGGTTGGTCGCCACATCATTGCCCTCGAGCGAGACGATGTAGCGATAGCGCTGGTGCTGGCTGATGCTGAGAAAAGGCTTGGCGTATTCCGCCGGCGCGTTCGGCTTGTGCGAGCCGACATCACAGAACGGCAGGTCGCGCACGGCTTTCAGGAATCTTGTCCTGATCGGATTGTTGAGATCGCCGCGCCAGACCACGGCCGGCAGCTTGTCGGCGAACGAGATGGCGTCAGCCGGCATCTGGAAGTGGCGAAACTTGTCCAGCTTCATGATGATCGCATTCTTGTCGTCGTCACGGATCGGCCGATCCTTGACGATCGTCGGCACCTTCGGCACACGCCTGACGTCGCCGTATTCGAGATCGATGAGCAAATCCGGATCGAAGTAGCGGGCGAATTCCTTCAGGTCATAATAATACATGGTCGGCGTGAAGGGCAGCTTGCTGATGCGCTTGGCATTGGCGCTTGGCGCGAAACCTTCCTGCAGTTTGTTGTAGTAATTCAACCGCTGGCGCGCCGCCCCACCGGAAAGCCTGGCCCTTTCGAGACGGCTGGCCAGCCTGGCGCGAAACAGCGCTTGCGGAGCCACGTCGCGCGCGACGTTTCGCGCATAATAAAAAACTTTTGCTGCGGTCCGCGAAATTGTGGCCATCGGTCACTTGATCAAAACAAACAGGCAGCTCTCAATTCATTGGCGCCCCGGGTTTCCTACATCATTGTGGCGCCCATCTGGCAAGCCCCGCATCTCTTCGACACCAGCGTCCACGCATTGTCGCTTCGGCTGTTGTGTTTGACGGCTAATGCTCCTAGGCAGGTCCAGGGCCGCAAGGCAGTGACCAAAGGAGCCGATATGGCGCGAGCACCAAACTACGATCAGGAACGCAAGGAGCGCGACCGCCAGAAGGCGGCCAAGAAGGCTGAAAAACTGGCGGCCAAGGTTGCGGCGCGCGAGCGTTCGAAGCCTGACACCGAGACGGAGAACGAAACCGAGGAATAACGGCATGCGGCCCGCGAATGCGGGCCGTGCCTCAATCCGAATTGTCGGTATCAGCCTATGTCAGGCTGGCGCCTTGTCGCTGATGAAAACATCCACCTCCCGCGCCGCGGCGATGAAAGCGCGTCGGGCATTCATCGCCGGCTTGTCGCCGGCGAGTGCGTCGTGGCAGGCCTGCAGCGCCGCACGATGCTTGGCGCTGCGCTTGCCCGGCCAACTGTTGAGGAGGTAATCGGAAGCCTCCCTTGCCGAACGCAAGAGCTGAGTGCTTCCCGCCGTGACGGATTTGACGGTCACGGGTGTTTCAAAGCGATTGTTTTCCATCGCCGCTCTTACGCCATCGGCTTGCATGAAGCGAGGCTGAAAGTGCGCTTCGCGTCGGATGCCGCCTGTTTTCCGGCGAGCGGGCTGCCGCGCATAGGCCGTACTAAGCGGCGACGACGGCAAATCCCCTCGCGCGAAGGCCACGTCGGTCGTTGGCAAGCGACGTCACCAGCCGGTCGCGGCTGCCGACGATGTGGGCCGACAGGAGCCGCGCGGCTTCATCGGCCTGAGTAAGGCGTGTAGCGGCTAGGATGGCGCGATGCTCGAGCCAGGCACGGCCAAGGGCCGTTTCGTCACGCACTTCCAGCCAGCGGGCGCGCGACAGGCGCGTCATGGCGTCACGAACCGCCCGGAACAGGAATTCGTTGCCGGAGAGCCGCGCCAGTTCGATGTGAAAATCCATGCCGACACGATGCCATTCCTCGCGCGGGGTGTTTTCGTCGCAGGAATCGAGCATCGCCTCGATGACATCGATGGCGCTCTTGTCCGCTTGCCCGCATGTCAGCCGCAGCGCCGCGACCTCGACCGCCTCGCGATAGACCGCAATCTGCTCGAGCTCGGCCAGGTTGATTGGCGAGACCGTCCAGCCGCGCCCGTCCCTGCCGACCAGCCCCTCGGTCTCCAGCCGCAGAAGTGCCGCCCTGACCGGCGTGCGCGAGGCGCCGAAACGGCCTTCGATCCAGCGTTCGGTCAGCCGCTCTCCCGGCCCGATCTCGAGCGCCAGGATCATCTCGCGAAGCTGCCGTTCGACATTCCGCATCTGCGACATCGCGCACCCTTTCCGAAGCCGCATTGACAGCGACCGGCTTGAAGTTCATGACGGATCCCAGGTTGGTATCCCAAAATGGTATCCGCAACAAGCACTGATACCGGGGCAGGCAGGACATGACGCAGGAAGACACGCGGCAAAGCGGCTACAACATCCATTGGCGGCGCAATCTCGCCGTCTGTTTCGCGGGGTCGTTCAGCACGCTCATCGCCATGACCCTGCTCTTGCCCTTTTTGCCGCTCTACGTCGAACAGCTCGGCGCACAGGGTCATGCCGCCACCGTACAATGGTCCGGCATCGCCTATGGCGCCACCTTCTTCGCCGCGGCGATGGTCGCGCCGTTGTGGGGACGCCTGGGCGACCGCTACGGCCGCAAGGTGATGCTGGTGCGCGCCTCCTTCGGCATGGCGATCTGCATGTCGCTGACGGGCATGGTCGAGACGGTCTGGCAGTTGGTGCTGCTGCGCCTGCTGATCGGCTTCGCCGGCGGCTATTCCTCGGGTTCAACCATATTGGTGGCCATGCAGACGCCGAAGGAGCGCTCCGGCTGGGCGCTTGGCGTCCTGTCGGCGGGCATCACGGCGGGCTCGCTGGTCGGCCCGCTGCTCGGCGGCGTGCTGCCGCCGGTGATCGGGATTCGCGCCACCTTCCTCTTGTCGGGCGGGGTGATCTTCCTCGCCTTCCTGGCGACGACCTTCCTCATCAAGGAGAGTCCGCGCCCGAGCCCGAGGGCTGCCAAAGCCACGTCGGCGACAAAACCGAAAAGCGGCTGGTCGCAGATCCCGGACAAGCGCCCGGTCGTGGCCATGCTGACCACCGGCATGCTGCTCGCCTTCGCCACGATGTCGATCGAGCCGATCATCACCGTCTATGTGCAGCAGCTCATCGAGGACCAGAACCGGGTGACGCTCGTCGCCGGCGTGGTAATGTCGGCGGCCGCCCTCGGCACCATCTTGTCGGCGTCCTGGCTCGGCAAGCTCGCAGACCGGATCGGGCACTGGAACGTTGTCGTGGGAGCGCTGGCTGTCTCGGCGCTGTTGCTCATCCCGCAGGCTTTTGTCACCAACAGCTGGCAGCTTATCGGCCTGCGTTTCCTGATGGGCCTGGCGCTGGGCGGCCTCCTGCCCTGCATCACCAGTGTCATCAGGCACAACATCCCCGACGGCGTCGGCGGCAACGTGCTTGGCCTTGCGATCTCGGCACAGTATGTCGGGCAGGTCGCGGGGCCACTGGCCGGCGGTTTCGTCGGGGGCCATTTCGGAATGCCGGCGGTGTTTCTCGGTACGTCGGTGCTGATGGCGCTCGGTGCCGCCTACAACTGGATCGTCCAGTCGCGGCGGACGCGGCATATGGCGCTGGAAGCGGGCAAGCCCTGAGCTTGCCTGACCTGCAAAAGAAGGAGCACGCCGACCATGAACCTCGCCAATCCAAACGGCAGCCGGCTCCTCGTGCTTGCCGGCGGTCTCGTCGGCGCGGCGGGAGTGGCGCTTTCGGCAGCTGCCGCGCATCGCGGCGGCGCCTTCACCGGCCCGGCCGCGTCATTCCTCCTGATGCATGCGCCGGTCTTTCTCGCCATTGGCCTTATCGGAGCAAACCGCTGGCTGCGCATCGCAAGCCTCGTTCTGCTCGCCGGGCTGCTGCTCTTCGCGGGTGATCTTCTCGCCCGCGATTTCTGGGGCTCAAGACTGTTTCCGATGTCGGCGCCGATCGGCGGCACCCTGCTCATTGCAGGCTGGCTTGCGATAGCGATTTCGGCCGTAGCGCGTCCACGACCCTAAAAGGATTGCTCCAGGTCAATCCCGGCGGCGTTCCGGGCGGACCCAAAGTTCGCGATTGCGCGCGGCGGGTTTTGTCCGGCGCCGCGCCTCCGGTCGCTCCGTGGCCGGCGCGATGCCCCAGTAGTTGCGATAGATGTCCTCGAACAGATGTTTGATGGGGTGCATGACTCATCCTCCTTGTCTTTGAATCGATCCAATTCACGGGTGCGAAAAAATGTTGATCAGCCCCGCTTGCGGGCCACGAGGAAGCGAAGGTCGCGAACCCATGGACCGGCTTCACCACGGCGCCTGACTTCGTTGGCGGTTGTCCTGATATTCCAGTCGTTGCGATAAATGTCGTCGAACAGATAGTTGACGGGATGCACGGCGCTCCTCCCCTTCGGTTAAACAAGCAGGCCAAGCCTGCCAACTTGGATCGATTCAAGCATATGACTCCAGCCATCGCCGGTCAAGCTAAATTTGAATCGATCCAACGGAAATGCTAGATGCAGCCCAGGAACGTGCTAAATGCATGTCAGGAGGCACGCGCAAATGGCGTCACTCACCGCAGGCAATCGACGACCCGTCCGACTGGCCGATATCGCAAAGGCCGCCGGTGTTTCGCACGGCACCGCGTCCAATGTATTCAGCCGCCCCGAGATCGTGCGCGAGGAAGTTCGCGACCGGGTTCGCGCGGCAGCCGAGGCAATGGGTTATGGCGGACCCGATCCAAAGGGGAGGCTGCTGCGGGCCGGCAAGGTCAACGCCATCGGCGTTGCCACCGCCGAGCCCCTCTCCTATTTCTTCGACGATCCGTTTGCGCGCGTTATGATGGCAGGCATCTCGCAGGCTTGCGATGCGACGGGAGCCGGCATTTCCCTGGTCTCGGCCGCCAACAACGAGCAGCTTGCCTGGAACATCCAGAGCGCCCTGGTCGACGGCTTCATCGTCTTCTGCATCGAAGGCGGCTCGCGCCTGGTGGAGTTGGCACGCGAGCGCAAGCTTCCCTTCGTCGCGCTCGACCTCGATTCCGAGGACGGGTCGGTCGCCGCGATCGGTGTCGACAACATCGCCGGCGCCGGCATGGCGGCCCGCCATCTCACCGATCTCGGACATCGCCGCTTCGCCGTTCTGGCCCTGCCCTTCGCCGACGACAGGACAGGCCTTGTTTCGGCCGAACAGGTCCGGCAGGCAACCTATGCAGGGACGCGCGACCGCCTCACCGGCTATCTCCGGGAGCTTTCGCGGGTTGGCGTCGATACATCCAAAGTACCCGTCTACGAGACCGCCAACGACGTGGCGAGCACGAAGGCAGGGCTCGAAACCATCTTCGCCTCCGACGCACCGCCCACCGCCATCCTGGCCATGTCGGACAGAATAGCCCTGGTGGCGCTCGAATGGCTGAGCGCACGCGGGCTCAACGTGCCTGACGATGTTTCCGTCGTCGGGTTCGACGGTGTTCCGGAAGCAGCGGTGTCCGAGCCGCCATTGACCACGATCGCCCAGCCGATTGCCGAGATGGGCCGCCTTGCCGTCAGGGCGATCCTGGAGAGCGACGCGCCGGTCAGCCGGCAGCAGCTGCCGGTCGAACTGATCGTGCGGGGCTCGTCGGGTCCGCCCCGCGGTTGAACCGCACGCCCGAACCGACTACCGATTGGCTCTTGCCATGGCAGAGAGGCCCAAAGGCGCACGAACCGGCGCGGGATCCTTTTGGGCCGTGTGGGCCTTGCCCGAACCGCCGATGGCCGACAGCCATTCGAGATAGAAGGCGAGCGCGAACTGCATGGCAATGCCGGCCGATATCAGCAGGCCGTCATAGACGAACCCGCCCGGATTGATCACCTTCATCACCTGCGCGACCATGGCGATCACCGTGCCGGCGATGAAGACCGGCAGCGATCGTTTGCCCAGTATCGCCAGCGGATGGTCGGGGCTGGTGCGCAACAGGCCGGACAGCGCCGGCAGGGCGACGACGAGATAGCTGACCGCCAGGATGTGCAACAGCCGCGGCAGCGACAGGAAGGTCTTGTCGAAGCCGCCGATCACCACCGGCAGGTTGAACCACGTTATATGTCCCCAGAGCGGGCTATGCACCCACACCAGCGCCGCCAGCACATAGGCGGCGGCCGCGCCGATCATCCAGCGGTTGACCGGAATGATACCGCCGCGCCTGACATGCAGCATGGCGGCAAGGCCGATGTTGAACAGGAACTGCCAGGACAGCGGATTGAGGAACCAGAAACCGGGCTCGGGATAATTGGGCGGTGCGATCTGCCAGATTCCGGCAACGAGCCACAGCATGCCGGACAGGAGAAGGGCCGCGACGGGCCTGTAGCTGACAAACAGCACGAAGGCCGGCGCCATCAAAAGCAGCGCGGCATAGACCGGCAGGATGTTGTTGTAGCCGAGCTGGTGGCCAAGCGTGACGATGCCGACCAGCACTTGCGGCGTGTCCTTCATCAGCGGCTCGATATTGATGAGCTTCAGCAGTTCCGGCCGCTTGGCAAACACCGACACGGCGCAGAACAGGGCCATCACCACCATTGTCGTGACGATATGGGCGATGTAGAGCAAGCCCGCCCGCCGCCACATCTTCAAGGTCGCCAGAAGCCGGCCTCCCGGCCGGAATTTCGTGCCGTAGGCGAGCGCGACCGAGATGCCGGAAATCAGCACGAACGCTTCGGCCGCATCAGAAAAACCGAAATTCTTGTAGGTCAGGGCCTCGAAAGCCGTGCCCGGCACATGGTCGATGAAGATCGTGAGCAGGGCCAGCGCGCGCAGTACATCAATACGCGTGTCGCGTTCCAAGATACGCGAATCGCGATTTGGGATACGCAAATCGCGATCTGGGATACGCGAATCGCGATCTGGCGAAACAGGGGTGGTCATCGACAAAAGGCCTCAAAGCTGGTTGTTCATGTCCAGCAATGCGACCCCCGACGCACCGCTTCGATTCCTCCCGCAGGGAGTATATCGGCGCAGAAACGGGCTGGAATGCGCCTGGTTCAATCAACTTTCGCGGAGCATGAAAATATTGCGTTTTGAAGCCGGCAAATTGAGCGAAACCTCATATAATCAACGGGATGCGATATGATTGGCGCCAGTGTCGAAAATGGTCCGCCGATGCTGGACCTGGCCTTTCCCTATCGTCTCCTCGGCGCCGGCGGAGGCGGCCGTGAATGCCTGTTCCTGCTGCATGGATCGGGTGTCGACGAGACAAGCATGGTGGCGCTGGCGAGACGCATGGCACCAGATGCCGCACTGGTCGCGGTGCGTGGCCGTATCCCCCAGGAGGACGGTTTTCGCTGGTTCGAGCGAATCACGCCGACGCGCTTCGACCAGGAAAGCATCCGTGTCGAAACCGCCGCGTTCGCGGCATTCGCAACCGAAGCCGCCGCGCGCCATGGGCTTGATCTCGGTCACGCGACATTCCTTGGCTATTCGAACGGCGCCAATCTAATTTCAAGCCTCATGCTGCTCCATCCCGGCATCGTCCGGAACGCGGCGCTGCTGAGGCCAATGCCTGTGCTCGACAAGGCCCCGGCGACGGACCTTGCGGAGACACGAACGCTGATCATTGCCGGAGCCGCCGACGAGACCTACGGGCCTTTCGCGCCGGCGCTGGTGACGCTGCTCAGCCGGCACGGCACGGAGATCGACGCCCGGATTGTTCCATCGGGCCACGAAATCGGTGACCCCGACGCAGCAATTATCAGGCACTGGCTGGCGGGATCGGCGGTGCTGCGCAGGTAGGCTGACTGTCTTTCGGACCGCTCCCTTCGCAGGTGCGCAGCGTGATCGAGCCAGCGACCGCTGAATAGCCGTCGCGCCCTACCCGCCATTCTGTTCCAGGCATCGAGGCCGGCGATTTTGTAGGCCTCGGCCAGCGTTGGGTAGTTGAAGGTATTGTTGACGAAGAAGTCGACCGTGCCGCCGAGGTTGATCACCGCCTGGCCGATGTGAATGAGTTCGGTGGCGCCCTCGCCGACGATGTGCGCGCCGAGCAGGCGTCGCGTCTCGATCGAGAACAACAGCTTCAGGAAGCCGGTGTCGACGCCCATGATATGGCCGCGCGACGTCTCGCGGAAGCGCGCGACACCAACCTCATAGGCGCCGCCGCTTTGACGTACCTGTTCCTCGGACTGGCCGACCGTAGATATCTCCGGCACCGCATAGATGCCGTACGGAAAGGTCTCCGGCGGCGCAGGCAGGGTCACGCCAAAGGCATGGCAGGCGGCCACCCTGCCCTGCTCCATCGAGGTGGAGGCGAGGCTCGGAAAGCCGATGACGTCGCCTGCGGCGTAGATATTGGCCACGCTGGTCTGGAAGGTCTGCGGATCGACCTTGATACGGCCCCTGGAGTCGGCTTCGATGCCGACCACGTCGAGGCCGAGGCTGCCGATATTGCCGGTGCGGCCGGCGGCGTACAGCACGACCTCGGAGCGGATGGTTCGGCCATCGGCCAGTTCCACCTCGGCGGCTTCCGGCTTGGAGCGGATTTCCTTGACCGCGCTGCCCAGCCTTATCGTCATGCCGCGGTCGCGCATCTGGTGGATGAAATCGTCGACGATCTCCCGGTCGACGAAATCGAGGATGGAGTTGCGCGGCTCGACCAGCGTCACCGGTACGTCGAGCGCGGAAAAGATCGTGGCGTATTCGACGCCGATGACGCCGGCACCGATCACCGTCAGCGTGCGCGGCAGCCGGTCGAGTTCAAGCATCTCGTCGCTGTCGAAGACACGGGTCTTGTCGAAGGGCACGTCGCGCGGCCGATGCGGCCTGGTACCGACGGCAATCAGCGCGTTGGCAAAGCCGACTTCGCTGTAATCGCCATTGTCCGATGTCAGACTGACCTTGTTGGGGCCGAGAAATTTCACCGCCGCGCGCGCACTTTTGACCGTGTTTCGCATGAACTGGTGTTGCAGCACCTCGACCTCGTGGTCGAGCGTCTTGTGCAGGCGCTCGATCAGGTCGCCGACCGCGATATCCTGCTTGACCCGATAGCCGCGTCCATAGAAGCCGCGCTCGCGCCAGCCCGAGAGATTGAGCACAGTTTCGCGCAGCGTTTTCGAGGGGATGGTGCCGGTGTGCACAGAGACGCCGCCAAGACGCCGGCCCCGGTCGACCACCAGCACCGATTTGCCGAGTTTGGCCGATTGCACCGCCGCGCGGCGGCCCGAGGGGCCGCTGCCGATGACCAGCATGTCATAGTCCATATTACCCCGTCCCCTCGGCGTCTTGTTGCGCCGCAGCAAGCTAACGCCATCCACGCTGCAAATTCAACCGGTTCAGACCGTCAGCCCATTCTACCCTGCCCGGTGCGCGGCGAAACGGCCCGATCTTGATTCCACCATCAGCCTTCACCATTTCTGATGAGGTGGGCGCAGGCTAAGCAGGCCCCTGTTACGAGGAAATGACATGGACGCTCGCGTTCTCGACGGCGAAATCATCGACACCCGGCTTGACGATGTCAGGGCTTATGAAGGCGTGCGCACAAGGCGCATCCTGGCCTTCGTGCTCGACTATATCATCGTCGCCCTGCTTACCATTCCGTTCGCCATCCTGGTGTTCTTCCTCGGGCTTTTGACCCTCGGTCTTGGCTGGATGCTGTTTGGCGTCCTGGTGCCGGCAGTCGCCATCCTCTACATCTGGAACACACTTGGCAGCGCCGACCAGGCTACTACGGGCATGAAGATGATGGGCATCCGCCTCGACCGTCTCGACGGCAGGCCGATCGACGGCCTCACGGCGGTCGTCCATTCCGTGCTGTTCTGGGCCGGCAATGTCATCCTGTCGCCGCTGGTCCTGCTGGTGACCCTGTTCTCCGACCGCAAGCGCACGCTGCACGATCTTTTGCTCGGCACGGTCGTCAGCCGCACTGGCCGCTAAAACCGACCCTCAAGAGAAACCGCAGCCCCTTGAGCGCAAATGTGAAGGTGTTCAGTCAACCGCACCTTCACTACCCTATTGAATTTTTCGCCGCCGGAGCCAAAGGTAGAGCGATTCGAAGGAGTGTTTCCAAGGCTCGATGACGCAGCACCCGACCCAGTCGCCGCAGTTTTTCCTGACCGCGCCGTCGCCGTGCCCCTACCTCGACGGCCAGTTCGAGCGCAAGGTGTTCACGCATCTGGTCGGCGACAAGGCCTCGGAGATGAACGACCTGCTCACGCAAGGCGGCTTCCGGCGCTCGCAGAACATCGCCTACAGGCCAGCCTGCGAGACCTGCCGCGCCTGTGTATCCGTGCGTATCCTGGCCCAGGAATTTACCGCCAGCCGCAACATGAAGCGCGTGCTGCAGCACAATTCCGACCTCGTCGGCGCCATGCACAATGCCGAGCCGTCGACCGAACAATATTCGCTGTTCCGCGGCTATCTCGATGCCCGCCATCGCCGCGGCGGCATGTCCGACATGACGGTGCTCGACTACGCCATGATGGTCGAGGATACGCATGTCGACACCAAGGTAATCGAATACCGGCGGCGCGGACCCGATACCTTCATCACCGGCAAGGGTCAAGGTGAACTCATCGCCGTGGCACTCACCGACAAGATGGCCGACGGCCTGTCGATGGTCTATTCCTATTTCAATCCCGATTTCGAAAGCCGATCGCTCGGCACGTTCATGATCCTCGACCACATCGCCCGTGCCAAGGCGATGGGACTGCCCCATGTCTACCTTGGCTACTGGGTCAATGGTTCGCGCAAGATGAATTATAAGATGCGCTTCATGCCGCAGGAGCATCTCGGCCCAAAAGGCTGGGAGCGCTATACCAACGAAGCGGTCTGACGCTGAGTTTTCCCACGATCCACGCTTAACTGTTTCAAGGCAGGGGATGCTGGTCTTTCAGCCGCTCGGATGGAGAGAGTGCGCGATTGCGCCGATCGGCCACCGCCTGCAATTCAATTGCGAAAGTTCCTGCATGTCCTCTCACCATGACCACCAGAAGGGCCTTCTGATAACCGCCATCGGCGGACTGATACTGACTGTCGACATACCGTTGATCCCCCTTGCGGATGGCGGCGCGTGGACGATCCTTTTGCTGCGGACCGGAACTACTTTCATCGCCGCGATGATCATCTGGTCGGTCTGGCGCGCGCTGAGCCGGAATGTGCCGCCGCTCATCCCCGGCTGGTCCGGGCTGATCGTGGCGATATGCTATGGGCTGACCTCGATCACCTTCGTTACCGCGGTCTTTCATACTTCGACCGCCGATCTGGTGTTTATCCTGGCCTTCAACACCGTGTTCGCCGCACTGCTGTCCTGGATATTCCTGAAGGAAAGACCGCGGGCGGTGACGATCGTGGCGATGCTGGTCATGATCCTCGGCGTGCTGGTCATCGTCGGCGGTTCGGTCGGCACCGGCAAGCTGTTCGGTGACTTCATGGCGCTCTGCTCGGCTTTCTTCATCGCGGTCGCCATCACCATCTCGCGCGCCAGCGGCAAGGATATGGGATTCACCTCGCTCATAGGCGTCCTTCTGCCGCTTGGACTGGCCGCCTTCATGGTGACAGGCTTCCACGTGAACGCGCCATGGTGGATCATCTTCAACGGCGCCGTCATCATGCCGATCTCGTTCTTCTGCCTCGCCGCAGGGCCGAAATACATTTCGGGACCGGAAGTGGCGATGTTCTACCTGCTCGAAACGGTGCTGGCGCCGATCTGGGTGTGGATGATCTTCGCCGAGACACCGACGCGCAACAGCCTGATCGGCGGCGGCATCCTGATCGTCACACTGGTCGCCCATTCGCTCTGGCAGCTGCATGATGGGCGGAGGCGCCGGGGCGACCTTGCGGTGCACCATCCGGCCTAGATTTGTCCGAAATCCCTATCCGGCGCTCGCCTTCTTCGCGGCGCTTGGTTCGGGCAGGACGTCGATCTGCGGACCCGCCTCGATCTCGGCGGCAGAGCCGTCCGCCGTCTGGTCTGCCAGTTCCACCTCACGCAGCCACTCGCGCCAGATCGCGACCAGCAGCGCCATCAGCACCGGGCCGATGAACAGGCCGAGAAAACCCATCGTCTTGACGCCGCCGATCAAGCCGAAAAAGGTTGGCAGGAAGGGCAGTTTTATCGGTCCGCCCACGAGCTTGGGGCGCAATGTCTTGTCGACGATGAACAGCTCGACCGTTCCCCATATGAACAGCGCTAGGCCGGCCATCGGCGAGCCGCTGGCGGCGAGGTAAATCGACACCAAGGTAAAAGACAGCGGCGCACCGCCGGGGATGAGCGCCATCACGCCTGTCAGCGCGCCCAGCGTCACAGGCGACGGCACACCGGCCAGCCAGTAGGCGACGCCCAGCACCAGACCCTCGCCGATGGCAATCACGGTCATGCCGGTCACGGTCGAGGAGATGGTCGCCGGCACGACGCGCGAGATCCGCTCCCAGCGGGTCGGCAGGATGCGCTCGCCGAGGCGGTCGATCTGGCCGGCGAAATTCTCGCCATCGCGATAGGCGAAAAACAAGGCGATCATCATGAACAGCAGCGTCAGAAAGAGGCTGAAAGCGCTGCCGCCGGCGGCGAGCGCGCCGCGGTAGATGCTGCCGATATTGGCACCGCTGACCAGCTGGATCAGTTCGCCGATGCCGCCGGGATGGCCGAGATTGGTCGTCCACTGCTCGTTCAGCCACTCACCCATCACAGGCAGGGTGGCGATCCAGTGCGGCGTCACCGCACCGTGCCGATTGGTCTCTATCGCCCAGCCGACCCATTCGCGCACCTCGTTGATAGCATAGGTGCCGGCAAGCGCGATCGGTATCACCAGGAAGGCGAGGATGAACAAGATGGCAAAGGTGGCGGCGATGGTGCGGTTGCCGCCGACGCCGACCAGCAGGCGACGATAGAGCGGCCAGCTGGCGAAAGCGATGACGAGCGCGGCCAGCACCGGGAACAGGAAACCATGGAAGAAATAGACACCAGCGGCAACGATCAGCACCAGCAGCCAGCGCGCCGCCGACAGCGGCGGTATGACGGCCGACCGGAGCGGTGTGGACAGCCCGAAGAGGCGCTGCTGCCGTTCCGGTTTCTGGATCTTTGCTTCCTTCAAATGCCCTTCTCCCCGACCCGTCCGGTCAGTTATGCACTGATATAGTGCAGCAATCGTGACGATAGTCCAAATGGTGATGGTGAAGCTGTGTTCCCTTCTCCCCCTGTGGCAGAAGGTGTCGCCGAAGGCGACGGATGAGGGGTGTTCCAGCGGAGCGAGGCGTTGGTGTTCCCTGGAACACCCCTCAACCGTCTCGGCGCTACGCGCCGATCCACCTTCTCCCACAAGGGGAGAAGGAAGAAGCGCCCCGTTACCCGAACTTGCCAGTCCTTGGGAAACCCTTCGGCACCATACGCCCTGCCGATGCCCTCGCGCCGATCCACTCGGCCAGTTCTTCGCGCGACCGCGTGAAGGTGCGGTCGGCCGAATCCTGCCAGGAAAGACCGGTCTCCAGCGTGAACGGCTTGAGGTCGAGAAGGCCGCCGTCCTTGTATTTCTGCAGCCGCACGCCCTTACCGCGACCCATCTCCGGAATTTCCGAGAGCGCGAACACCAGCATCTTGCGGTTCTCGCCGACGATGGCCAGATGATCGCCAGTGACCGGCACGCAGCGCTTGGCTTCGTCCGGGGCCTTGACGTTCATCACCTGTTTGCCCTTGCGGGTGTTGGCGACCACCTCTTCCTCCGCAACGATGAAGCCGTTGGCCTCGAAAGAGGCGAGCAGCAGCTTGCGCTTGGGATCGTGGACGAAGGCGGTGACGATGTCCTGGTCATTGTCCATGTCGACGATGATGCGGATCGGCTCGCCATGGCCGCGGCCGCCGGGCAGCCGGTCGGCGCCGATCGTGTAGAATTTGCCGCCGGTGGTGAAGACCAGCACCTTGTCTGTCGTCTGGGCATGGAAGGCGAGCTTGAGACTGTCGCCCTCCTTGAAGGTCAGCGTCGAAAGATCGGCCAGATGGCCCTTCATTGCCCGCAGCCAGCCTTTTTCCGAAACCACGACGGTGACCGGCTCGCGCTCGATCATGGCATGCGCAATGTCGGTCAGGTCGTGCTCGGGCGCATCGGCGAACTGGGTACGGCGCTTGCCGATCTCGGTCTCCGGGCCGAACTTGTCGCGGACCTGAGTGACTTCCCACTTGATCGTCGACCACTGCTTTGCATCGGACGCCAGCAGCGCCTCGATCTGCTTCTTCTCTGCGGTCAGGCCATCGAATTCCTTGCGGATCTCGAATTCCTCCAGCTTACGCAACGCGCGCAGCCGCATGTTGAGGATCGCTTCGGCTTGGATGTCGGTGAGCGACCAGCGGGCCATCATGACCTGCTTTGGCTCATCCTCCTCGCGGATGATCCTGATCACCTCGTCAATGTTGAGATAGGCGATCAGGTAGCCGGCGAGGATTTCCAGCCGCCTCTCGATCTCGCCAAGGCGATGTTTCGAGCGACGGATGAGGACGTCGCGGCGGTGATCCAGCCATTCCTGCAGCACGCCTTTCAACGACAGCACGTTGGGCACCTTGCCGCGCGACAGCACATTCATGTTGAGCGGGAAACGGCTCTCGAGCTCGGTGAGCTTGAACAGTGATTCCATCAGGATGCCGGGGTCGACGGAACGGCTCTTGGGCACCAGGACGACGCGGATGTCCTCGGCACTTTCGTCCCTGATATCCTCGAGCAGCGGCAGCTTGCGGGCCATCAACAGCTCGGCGATCTTCTCGATCAGCCGCGCCTTCTGCACGCCATAGGGGATTTCGGTGACGACGATGCTCCAGGTGCCCCTGCCCTGGTCCTCCTGGTTCCATTTCGACCGCACGCGAAAGCCGCCGCGGCCGGTCTCATAGGCTTCGAGTATGGAGGCGCGGCTGTCGACGATGATGCCGCCGGTCGGGAAATCCGGGCCCTGGACGAAATCCATCAGCTTCGCCACGGGCGCGTCGCGATGCTCGATCAGATGCAGTGCGGCGTCGCAAAGTTCGGCCGCGTTGTGCGGCGGGATCGACGTCGCCATGCCGACCGCGATGCCGGACGAGCCGTTGGCCAGCAGATTCGGGAAGGCGCCGGGGAGCACGACCGGCTCCTCGTCCTCTTCATTGTAGGTCGGCCGATAGTCGACGGCATCCTCGGTGATGCCGGCAAGCAATTCGGTCGCCACGTCGGTCATGCGCGCTTCGGTGTAGCGCATGGCGGCGGCGTTATCGCCGTCGATGTTGCCGAAATTGCCCTGGCCGTCGACCAAGGGGTAGCGCATCGAAAAATCCTGCGCCAGCCGTACCAGCGCATCATAGATCGACTGGTCGCCATGCGGGTGGAACTTGCCCATCACCTCGCCGACGATACGGGCGCATTTGGCAAAACCCTGGTCGGGATTGAGGCGCAGCAGTCGCATGGCGTGCATGGTACGGCGATGGACCGGCTTCAGTCCGTCGCGAACGTCGGGCAGCGCCCGGTGCATGATGGTCGACAGCGCATAGGCGAGATAACGCTCTTCCAGCGCCTTCTTCAGATCGACCGGTTCAATATGATCGCCGCCGCCATTGTCAGGCGGCAAAAGCCTTTTTCCCATGGGCTGGGACTAGCCGAGCGGGTGATTCGCGGCAAGGGGCGCGCACCGGACCGGTCGATTTGCGCACTTTTCTGCAACAGGAGACCGCAAGATCGAGCTTGCCGGCCAACATCAGTCTGTTACATGCCGCATCTATTGCGAAGCACGCAGGCGGCCCGACCTTCATGCCAAATTCACCGCATTGTCCAATAGCGTTCGGATCGGGTTTGCCTTTCACCGCGATTTTCGACCATTGTGCCGGGACACGCCTTTTTCCCGTCCAGTTCGTCACGGAATGGTGATGGCGCAAAGAATTGAAAAATAATTTCAGGACACTCTCAGGGACCTTGCGATGACAATCAACCGCTCAACTCTCCGGAAATTCGCTCTTTCGACCTTCTTGCTCACACTGCCGCTGAATGCTGCCCTTGCCCAAGACGCCGCGGTCGCGGACCGGCTGAAGGCTGCGCTCTCCGCACAGGGCGTCGACATCTCCTGGACCGGCGTGACCGGCGACAACACCAGCATGGTGCTGCAGGGCGTGTCGGTGAAACCGGCCGCGGAAAAGGAAGCGCTGACGATCGGCGACGTCAAGCTCGAGAACATCACCGAAGCCAATGGCGGCTATGATATCGGCACCGTGTCGACCTCGGCCTTCGAACACAGCAAAGACGGCGTCACCCTCGATCTCAGCCCCTTCATCATCCACGACATGACGGTGCCGGCCGACGGCTCCACCAGCCCGCTTGGCTCGCTGATGATGTATAAATCCGCTGAACTGTCGAACATGACGGTCAAGGTCGCCGACAAGACCGCATTCTCGATGGACGGCCTTGCCATCGAGATCACGCCGCCCGCCGACGGCAAGGCGATGGAATTCACCGCCAATACGGAGAAGTTCACGGCCGATCTCTCGCTGGTCGACGATCCCAAATCCAAGGAGGTCATCAGCGCGCTCGGCTACCAGAACATCTCGGGCAATCTCGAAATGGCCGGCACCTGGCAGCCATCTGACGGCAAGATGGAACTGTCGAAATACGACATCTCCGTCGAGAATGCCGGCACGCTCGGCATGACCTTCGACCTCGGCGGCTACACGGTCGACTTCATCAAGTCGCTGCAGGAAATGCAGAAGAAGATGGCCGCACAGCCGGAAGGCGCCGACAATTCGGCGCAAGGCATGGCTATGCTCGGCCTGTTGCAACAGCTTTCGTTCAACAGCGCCTCGATCCGCTTCGACGACGATTCGCTGACCGGCAAGGTGCTGGACTATGTCGGCAAGCAGCAGGGCATGTCGGCCAAGGACATCGCCAACCAGGCCAAGGCGATCGTGCCGTTCGGCATGGCGCAACTCAACAATCCGGAACTCACGGCTCAGGTGACCGCCGCGGTCAGCAAATATCTCGACGATCCGAAGAGCCTCGAAATCTCGGCCGAGCCGCCGGCATCGGTGCCGTTCGCGCTGATCATGGCGGGCGCCATGTCGAACCCGCTGGACCTGCCGAAGACGCTCGGCGTCAGCGTCAAGGCGAACGAGGACTGAGCGAAACGGCCTCAGGACACGAAAAAACCGGCATCGCTGCCGGTTTTTTTGTTGGCGAATCGGAAGAACCGGTTCGAGCAAGTTCCTGAAGTAAAGCCCGAAGCTTCCGGTCAGGCGTCCTTCTTGGTCGGCGCGACGCGCAACGCCAAATCGCGAAGCTGCTGCGGGCTCGCTTCCGAGGGCGCGTTCATCAACAAATCATAGGCCTGCTGGTTCATCGGGAACATGGTGATTTCGCGCAGGTTCTTGGCGCCGACCAGAAGCATGACGACGCGGTCGACACCGGCGGCCATGCCGCCATGCGGCGGCGCGCCATACTGGAAGGCGCGATAGAGGCCGCCAAAGCGCTCCTCGACCGTGGCGCGGTCCAGCCCGACCGTCTCGAATGCCTTGACCATGGTTTCGGGCAAATGGTTGCGGATGCCGCCGCTGGCGATCTCGAAACCGTTGCAGACCATGTCGTACTGGAAGGCCTTGATGCCGAGCAGGTCCTCGCCGTTCAGCGCATCGATGCCGCCCTGCGGCATCGAGAACGGATTGTGGGCGAAGTCGATCTTCTTCTCCTCCTCGTTCCATTCGAAGAACGGGAAGTCGACGATCCAGCACAGTTCGAAGCGCTCGCGGTCGACAAGGTTCAGCTCCTCGCCGGCGCGCGTGCGCGCGGCGCCCGCAAAGGAGACGAACTTCTTCGGGTCGCCGGCGACGAAGAACGCGGCATCACCATCGGCAAGGCCAAGCTGAAGGCGGATCGCCTCGGTGCGCTCCTCGCCAATGTTCTTGGCGAGCGGGCCGGCGCCTTCGAGCTTGTCGCCCTCCTTGCGCCAGAAGATGTAGCCCAGCCCCGGCTGTCCCTCGCCTTGCGCCCAGCTGTTCATGCGATCGCAAAAGGCGCGGCTGCCGCCGGTTTTTGCCGGAATGCCCCACACCTCGGCCTTCGGGTCGTTGGCCAGGATGTTGGCGAACACCTTGAAGCCGGACTCGCGAAAATGGTCGGAGACGGCCTGCATCTCGATCGGGTTGCGCAGGTCCGGCTTGTCGGAACCGTATTTGCGCATGGCGACATCGTAAGGGATGCGCTGGAATTTCTGCGTCACCGGCTTGCCGTTGGCGAAGGTCTCGAAGACGCCGCGCATCACCGGTTCCATGGTCGACAGCACATCGTCCTGCTCGACGAAACTCATTTCGAGGTCGAGTTGGTAGAATTCGCCAGGCAGACGGTCGGCGCGCGGGTCTTCGTCGCGGAAGCACGGCGCGATCTGGAAATAACGGTCGAAGCCGGACACCATGATAAGCTGCTTGTACTGCTGCGGAGCCTGCGGCAGCGCGTAGAAGGTGCCAGGATGGATGCGCGACGGCACCAGGAAATCGCGCGCGCCTTCCGGCGACGAGGCGGTAAGGATCGGCGTCGAGAATTCGGTGAAGCCGACCTCGCCCATGCGCTTGCGCATCTCGGCGATGATTTTCGTGCGCGCCACGATGTTCTTGTGCAGCATCTCACGGCGCAGGTCGAGGAAGCGGTATTTCAGCCTGATGTCCTCGGGGTAGTCCGGTTCGCCGAATACCGGCAGCGGCAATTCCTTGGCCGCCGACAGCACCTCGATCTCGCGGGCGAAAATCTCGATCTCACCGGTCGGCAGGTTGGCGTTCGTGGTTTCCGGCAGGCGTGCCTTGACTTCGCCGTCGACGCGGATCACCCATTCGCCGCGCAAGGTCTCGGCGACCTTGAAGGCAGGCGAATCCGGATCGGCGACGATCTGGGTCAGGCCGTAATGGTCGCGCAGATCGATGAACAGCAGGCCGCCATGGTCGCGCACGCGATGCACCCAGCCCGACAGGCGAACGGAATTGCCGACGTCGCTCTTTCGCAACTGGGCACAGGTATGGCTGCGGTAACGGTGCATGGTCATGGATAAAAGTCCGGGATTGTGGGTTGCGGGCCAAAGCATCGCAGCCCGGCCCAAAATTTGCGCGAAAAGCGCATGAGAGGCATGGTTTGTCAAGGCAAACGGATGGAGCGGCAGTCTCTCGGTTTGGAACTTCGGGTTTCAATCCATAGCCGGTCATGTGGCGGAACCGTAAACCGCCTCTCGCGTTGGCGCATGATGGAGTGAGAGGAGGCAAACATGTTTTCCTGGAAGGGCACTTGGCGCAATCAATACGGTTCGGTTGTAGTTATCGAAGAAGATAGCGATGGTTTGATCCGCGGTGTCTTCAAGACAGCATTGCCCGACAGCAGCTTTTCCGGGATGGAAGTGCCTCTCCACGGGGCCGCTCATGGAGATGTGATTGGCTTTACTTCCGCGGCGTCAGGAAAAACGGGCCCGGCGGCGGTCAGCTACACCGGCATTTTTCGGGACGGCAAGATCGAGATGTTGTGGCACACAGTGGCTGGACTGGCACTTTCAGCCGATGCCGAGGGTGAGCCCGCAAAGCTGACCCAGGTTGGAACATGGCGCGCCTTCGGGACCAGCCTAGACACTTTTGAGCGCGTCGATTGAATACTCCGACCGCCGGCGAGTTCGTGCTGATCAACGCGGCCCTGATGCTGTTCTATTCCTTCAACGCCATTGGCGGCCCGTTCGCGGCCTCGACAGCGATGCAGTATTTCGGGCCAAACGCGCTGTTTGTCTTCAGCGCCGCGGTCTACGCGGTCTTCACCGCCGTCATCCTCTCCGGCGTGCCGGCCGGCAAGCGCAGCCGCTTCACCGCGCTGTTGCGCACCTCGACCATTTTTGCGCGGCTGGCGAGGAGAAATAGTGATCCAGACAGTCCGGAAGGGCCGTGACGGTGGCGCCACAGCTTGACGAAAGCCTTCCCGGCTGAAATCTAGGAAGACCCTACTCCTGCCAAAAGCGATTTGATGCACGTCATCACCACCCAGAAAGAACTCGAGACCGTTCTCGCCGCTTTCGAAAAGTCGGATTTCGTCACTGTCGACACCGAATTCATCCGCGAAACGACCTTCTGGCCCATCCTGTGCCTGATCCAGATGGCCGCGCCCGGCGTGACGGCGCTGATAGATCCGCTTTCACCTGATATCGACCTCGCTCCCTTCTTCAGGTTGATGGCCAACGAGGCGGTGGTCAAAGTCTTCCACGCCGCCCGGCAAGACATCGAAATCATCGTCCATCTCGGCGATCTCGTTCCGCACCCGGTGTTCGACACACAGGTGGCGGCGATGGTCTGCGGCTTCGGCGACAGCGTTTCCTATGATCAGCTCGTGCAGCGCATAACCGGCGCCCGGCTCGACAAGTCGTCGCGCTTCACCGACTGGCGCCACCGCCCGCTGTCCGACAAGCAGCTCGACTACGCGCTGGCCGACGTTACCCATTTGATCAAGGTCTATCAGCACCTCAACGCCGAGCTGGCGCGGGAAAACCGCGCCCACTGGCTGAATGAGGAGATGGATGTCCTGACCTCGCGCGAGACCTACGATCCGCATCCCGAGGATGCCTGGAAGCGGCTGAAGATGCGGCTTCGCAAACCGCAGGAGCTGGCGATCGTGCAGACCGTGGCGGCATGGCGCGAACGCGAGGCGCGCGAGCGCGACGTGCCGCGCGGCCGCGTGCTCAAGGACGACGCGATCTACGAGATCGCGCAGCAAGGGCCGCGCGATGCGGCAGCCCTTGCCAAGCTGCGCACCACGCCCAAGGGCTGGGAACGCTCCTCGACGGCGACGGCACTGCTCGGCGCGGTCAACACCGCGCTCGCCCTGCCCAAGGAGCAGATGCCGAAACTGCCGAAAAGCTTCCAGCCGCCCGAGGGCTCGAATGCGGCCGCGGAGCTCTTGAAAGTGCTGCTCAGGATCATCGCCGAAAAACAGGGCGTCGCCTCGAAGGTGCTCGCCTCCAGCGACGATATCGATCGCATCGCCGCCGAAGGCGAGGATGCCGATGTGCCGGCGCTGCAAGGCTGGCGGCGCGCCGTGTTCGGCGAACAGGCGCTGAAACTTGTGCGCGGCGAGATCGGCATCAAGTTCGACAATCGAAAAATAGCAGTGTTCGACCTGTAGGTTCAGTCTCTCTTCTTCCGTCGCGGGAGAAGAGAGCTGACGCCAATTCTGCTCAAATCACCCCGAGCAGGTGAAGAGCGAGCCAGATCCAGCCCAACAGGACAATGACTGCTCCAAGGAAGAAAGAGCGGCTGCGCCAGCGCAGATCGTTGCTGGTCAGGTGAACCCAGGCGTGGAAGTAGCGGGTCACCACGAAAGCCCACATCAGCGCCAGTGTCAGATAGTTGACGCCATTGGTGACGTGCAGTGCCAGGCACAGCACATAGAAAAGCACCGGCAGTTCGAACTGATTGCTGAGATTGCCGGCAACGGTCGCGCAGGAGGCCGGTTCTGTCGAGCGGGCCTTGTACTGGCTCGCCTTCGCCTCGCCCGACTTGACGGCAACATATCGGCGCCGGCCCAGTACGCAATAGACGGTATAGATCAGCAGCACGTGGGCGAGCACCGGCCAGAAGATCGCGGTCTGGTTCATGCAGTCGCCCCTGCCCTGTTCGGCTTCAATTCTGACGTCTTTGGCCGGCCAGCCAGAAAGCGGCAATGACGATGACCGGGACGGCGAGAAACGCGAATTTGGTGACGATCAGCGCCGAGGCGAAAGACAGCGAATCCGGGTTGGCGTAGAGGAAATCGGATAGAAGCCGCGCCACGGCGATGTTCTGGGCGTAGTCGGCGAGCGTGTAGGGCAGCACCAGGACCAGCGCGAAGATCGCCTGCATCTGAGCCGGCAACACGCGGAAATTCTTCAGGCAGCGGCCAGTTGCAAGGGTCAGGCTGACCAGCGTCAGCGACAACAGCGCCGGAAACAAAAGATCGAAGGTCAGGTAATGCCAGACCAGGATGATCTCGCTGCCGCGCCGGCCAAGCGCCGTCAGCCAGGCCATGCCTTCGTCGGGCGTGAATCCGAAATAGCGCATGTCGAGCGAGGCCAAGCCCCCGCTCAACTGGCGGAAATAGAAGAACTCCATGCCCGTCATGGCGATGAAAACCGCCGCCGAGAGAAAGCAGAGCGCCCCGACATGGCGCGACAGGCGCAGCACCATGGCGGTCAAGTTGCGCCAAAGCCCGGAAGAATCAGGCTCCGCCGGGATAGTTGGGGCTTTCGCGGGTAATCGTGACGTCATGGGCGTGGCTTTCACGAAGTCCAGCGTTGGATATGCGCACAAAAGTGGCGCGGTCGCGGAAATCGGCAAGGTCGCGGCCACCAACATAACCCATAGCGGCTTTCAGCCCGCCTGCAAGCTGGTGCAACACGCCAGACACAGGTCCTTTGTAGGGAACCTGCCCTTCAATGCCTTCCGGCACCAATTTCAGCGTGTCGCGCACCTCGGCCTGGAAGTAGCGATCGGCGGAGCCCCGCGCCATGGCGCCGACCGAGCCCATGCCGCGATAGGCCTTGAAGGAGCGGCCCTGGTGCAGATAGACCTCGCCCGGGCTTTCGTCGGTCCCGGCAAGCAGCGAGCCGATCATGGCGGCACTGGCGCCGGCGGCGAGTGCCTTGGCGAGATCGCCGGAATATTTGATGCCGCCGTCGGCAATCACCGAGGCGCCCGATTTATGCGCTGCCTCGACCGCCGACATGATGGCCGAAAGCTGGGGAACGCCGACCCCGGCCACGATGCGGGTGGTGCAGATGGAGCCCGGACCGATGCCGACCTTGACGGCGTCGGCGCCGGCGTCGATCAGCGCCCGCGTGCCTTCCGCGGTGGCGACATTGCCGGCCAGGATGCGCACGGAATTGGAAAGCTTCTTCGCCCGCGTCACCGCGTCCAGCACCCGCTGTGAGTGGCCATGCGCGGTGTCGATCACCAAAAGGTCTACGCCGGCCTCGATAAGGCGCTCGGCGCGTTCGAAGCCGTCATCGCCGACGCTGGTGGCGGCCGCGGCGCGCAGGCGCCCCTGCGCATCCTTGGTGGCATGCGGGTTGAGCTGCGACTTCTCGATGTCCTTGACGGTGATCAGCCCGACGCAATTGCCCGTTTTGTCGACCACCACCAGCTTCTCGATGCGGTGCTGGTGCAGAAGCCGCTTGGCCTCGTCCTGGTCGACATTCTCCTTGACCGTGATCAGGTTCTCACGGGTCATCAATTCGTAGACCTTTTGCGCCGGATCGGAAGCGAAGCGCACGTCACGGTTGGTCAGGATGCCGACGAGCCGGCCAGTCTTGTGGCCGCCGGCGCCGCCATTCTCGACCACCGGAATGCCCGAAATCGAGTAGGTGCGCATCAGCGACAATGCGTCGGCGAGCGTGGCGTCGGGACCGATCGTGACCGGGTTGACCACCATGCCGGATTCGAATTTCTTGACCTGCCGCACCTGCTCGGCCTGTTCGGCGGGCGAGAAATTGCGATGGATGACGCCGATGCCGCCGGCCTGCGCCATGGCGATGGCAAGCCTTGCCTCGGTGACCGTGTCCATCGCCGCCGACAGGATCGGCACGTTGAGGTCAATGTCGCCGGCGATGCGGGTGCGGATGTCGGTCTGGCCGGGCATCACCTCGGAATGACCGGGCTGCAAGAGCACGTCGTCAAAGGTCAGCGCCAGTGCGCCGGTGGAGGTTTCGATGATTTTTGCCATGGCCAGTCCCTTGAATGCAGAAAAAGCGCTGGACCGGAATGGACAGCGCCGACTCGTTATTCCCTTTCAGGATTGGCGGTGGCTGGTAACACGTCGCGGCGGCGTTGAAAAGCCGATCGTTGAGTGGGCGTTAAGGATCGGTTCAGTGTCGACAGGGTCGCGGAACCGATCCAACTTCCTGTTTCTACGCAGCTCCAGATTGAAAACCGTTTCACACTTTTCCTGGAGCCTAGTCCGCGCCCAGCAGGGTATCGAGCAATTCATGACGTGGCGATGCGAAAGGATTGACAACGGTTACGCCACCCCAGGTGAAGCTATGTTGCAGATCTTCCGACAGGAGCAGCCGGCAACTCGATTGGGAGGCTGCTGATAGGATGACCGCATCCCAGATACTGAAATGGTGGTCGGCCGCAAGATCGACCGCCATCATCATGACCTCGGGCGACGTTCCAGCGACCGGGAAGGCGTCGCGCCAGCCCAGGAGTGCGTCCCGGGCTTCCTGCGAAGATCGTCCAGCCTTGCGAACAAGCACGTTGAACAGTTCGCCAAGCACTTGAACCGGAATGACAGCTGCCTCTTGCGGAACGTTGCGCAGCAACTCCAGAACAGCGTCACGCTTGTCGGCGTTATTCACGCCTTCGGCATAAGCAAGGATGTTGGTGTCGAGCGCGACCTTCACCGGTCGTAAAGCTCGTCGCGGGTCCATTGCTCGGTGTCGACGACAGGCTGCCGCTCAAGCCGTGACAGCAGCGCGGTGCGCGAGCGCGAGGCCACCTGACCGCGATTGTCCGCGGGCACGATCCGCGCAACCGGCCGCCCGTGACTGGTCACCACAAAGTTCCGCCCTTCCCGCACACCACGAAGAATGAGCGAAAATTTTCGATTGGCGTCGGCGGCTGAAACGGATTCGTCCATGATTGCATCAAAGTAGTTATTTTAACTAGAATAGCTATAGCTTGGCTCCTTGGCAAGCTATCTCTGATCGCTGCCCAGGCCTTCCGCGGCGTCGAAGTCGCACAAAAGTGACAGCAAATTAATGCGACATCGGCCCAAAGGCATGATAACCGCCCATTGTATCGGCATGCCCCCGGCCGGCAGGCAATTTCGACCAATTCGGACGTGTTCGTTGAACCGCACCATCCCGCTTATCCTTGCGGTCGCTCTCTTCATGGAAAACATGGATTCGACCGTCATCGCAACGTCGCTGCCGGCGATCGCGACCGACATCCATACCAGCCCGATCGCACTCAAACTGGCGCTGACGGCCTATCTGGTGTCGCTGGCGATCTTCATTCCGATCAGCGGCTGGATGGCCGATCGCTTCGGCGCCAAGAACATCTTTCGTGCCGCGATCGCGGTGTTCATTGCCGGTTCGGTCGCCTGTGCCCTCTCCGGTTCCCTGCCGGCCTTCGTAGTGTCTCGCTTCCTGCAAGGCATCGGCGGCGCCATGATGACCCCGGTCGGACGCCTGGTTCTGGTACGTGCCACGCCCAAAAGCGAACTGGTCGCCGCCATGTCCTGGCTGACCGTTCCCGCACTGGTCGGGCCGCTGGTAGGCCCGCCGATCGGCGGCTTCATCACCACCTACTTCACCTGGCACTGGATTTTCCTGATCAACGTGCCGATCGGCCTGATCGGCATCTGGCTGGCCACCCGCTTCCTGCCGGAAACTGAATCGATGGAGACGCCGCCGCTCGATTTCGTCGGCTTCGTGCTGAGCGGGCTGGCCGCATCCGGCGTCGTCTTCGGCCTGTCGGTGGTCAGCTTGCCTTATTTGCCGCCGGCGACCGGCTTCATCACGATCGCCGTGGGGCTGCTGTCGGGCGCGCTCTACCTGATGCATGCGCGCCGCGCCAGGAATCCGCTGCTCGCGCTTGAGTTGTTCCGCAACCAGGTGTTCCGCTCGTCGGTGCTCGGCGGCAGCCTGTTCCGCATCGGCATCGGCGCGGTGCCGTTCCTATTGCCGCTGATGTTCCAGATCGGCTTCGGGCTGACCCCGTTCCAGTCCGGCATGATCACCTTCGTCTCGGCGATCGGCGCCATCGGCATGAAATTCGTCACCGCGCTGATCTTCCGCGTTGTCGGCTTCCGCCGCGTGCTGATCCTGGGCTCGCTTGTCGCCGCCGCATCGATCGCCATCTATGGTCTCTTCACCCCAGAGACGCCCTATGCGTTGATGCTGGCCATATTGCTGGTCGGCGGCTTCATCCGCTCGATGTTCTTCACCGGTGTCAACGCACTCTCCTATGCCGAGGTGTCGGCCGAGGATACCAGCAAGGCGACCCCGATCACGGCGGTGTTCCAGCAACTCTCGATCGCGCTCGGCGTGGCGCTCGCCGGCGGCGTTCTGGAAGTCTCGACGTCGATCCATGGCGGCCCGCTGACGCTGGGCGACTTCCATATCGCCTTCTTCATCGTGGCGGCGGTATCGGCGGCGGCATCGCTGTCGTTCATGCGGCTGGCACCCGATGCCGGCAATGCCGTCTCCGGCCATGGCCGGCTGACAACGCCCAAGACACTGGAACAGGTGAGATCGCCGGGAGAGTGAGGCTCTCTCCCTCCTCCCCAAGAGGAGAAGGGAAGGTGTTACTCCCTACTCGGCTCTCGCCCCTTGAAGTCCTTGGCCAACAGATAAAGCTCCACCGACTCATCGCGCGATGCCGGTGGCTTGACGTGGTGGACGGAGCGGAAATTCTTCTTGAGCATGGAGAGCAGCTCGTTCTCGGCGCCACCCTGAAAAGTCTTGGCCAGGAAATGGCCGCCGGGCTTCAAGACCGACAGCGCGAAATCGGCCGCCACCTCGCACAGATGCATGGTGCGAATATGGTCGGTCCGCTTGTGGCCGGTGGTCGGTGCGGCCATGTCTGACAGCACGACATCCGGATCCCCGCCCAGCGCTTCGGAGAGTTTTTGCGGAGCCTGCGGATCGAGAAAATCCAGCAGCAGCACCGGCGCGCCAGGCACGGCGTCCATTTCGAGATAATCGATGCCGACGACATGCGGATGCTCGGCCGTCGATTTCGTGCGCGCGGCCGCGACCTGACACCAGCCGCCGGGGGCGGCACCGAGGTCGATTACCTTCATGCCGGGCTTCAAGAGGTGGTGCTTGTCATCGATCTCGATCAGCTTGTAGGCCGCGCGCGAGCGATAACCGTCGGCTTTGGAGCGCTGGACATAGGGATCGTTGATGTGGCGCTGCAGCCAGCGGCGCGACGATTCCTTCAAGCCGCTTTTCTTCTTGATCCGCGTTTTCAGCACGCGAATGCTGGCGGACCCTGGTTTTTCCGGTTTCTTGGTCATTGCCTGATTTCTTGTTTGAGCATGATCATGCCCTAGCACGCCCATCGTTGCGCCAGACGCCGTCATCGGCCATCAGTTCGCTCAATATGCCCTCGCGCAGGCCCCGGTCGGCGACGCGCAGCCGCTCCGAGGGCCAGACGGCGCGGATTGCCTCGAGGATAGCACAGCCGGCGAGCACGAGATCGGCGCGGTCGGCGCCGATGCAGGGGTTGGCGCAGCGCTGCTGGAAATCCCAGCCGACCAGTCTCTCCACCATGCGGTCGACGCTGTCGCGGTCCATCCACAGGCCGTCGACCCGGCGGCGGTCGTAGCGTTCGAGGTCGAGATGGACGCCGGCCAGCGTCGTCACCGTCCCCGAAGTGCCCAACAGATGAAAATTCGGGCTGGCCTTGAGATGGCTCAGCCGATCGCGGCCATCGAAAGCGGCCAGCCTGCCGGCGACGTCGTCGACCATGGCGGTGAAGATCTCGCGCGTTACGGTGCGGCCGCCAAAGCGTTCCGCCAATGACACGACGCCGACCGGCAGCGATGTCCACGAAACGATATGATTGGCGAGGCGTGGCGAACGGCGGCCGGTGAGATCGATCAGCGCTATTTCGGAGGAGCCGCCGCCGATGTCGAACAGGACGACGCCTTGCGTGTCGCGCTCGACCAGCGAACCGCAGCCGGAAACCGCAAGGCGGGCTTCGGTCTGGCGGTCGATGATCTCGAGCTTCAGGCCGGCTTCGCGTTCGACACGATCGAGGAACTCGACGCCGTTTTCGGCGGTGCGGCAGGCTTCGGTGGCGATCAGCCTTGCCTTCCTGATCTTGCGGCCGCGCAGTTTGTCACCGCAGACCTTCAGCGCCTCAACCGCGCGGTCCATCGCCGGCTGGCCGAGCCGGCCATTGGCGGTGAGCCCCTCGCCCAGCCTGACGATGCGCGAGAAGGCATCGATGACGCGGAACTGGCCGTGACGCGTGGGGACGGCGACCAGCAGCCGGCAATTGTTGGTGCCGAGGTCCAGCGCCGCGAAGACCGGAAGCTCGTGCACCGGCGGCCGGCGGTGGCCTTGTTCGAGGCGCGGCATTGGAACGACGGGCGAGATCGCTGCAGCGGCAACAGGCTTCAGCTCTACTGCCGCGACAGCGGCCTTGCCTTGTGCCGGCGATCGATTGTCCCCGGGGCGCGCATCGTCGCGCGCAAAAACCTTGCGCCCACGCCTTCGCTTGCGCCGCTTCTTGGGCTTGCCCTTCTGGTTGTGGGTCGCGTCGCCTGCCTGCCCGTTCACGGAGCGAGGCTCCGTCGGGCGGCGTTGCTGCCAACCGGCTGTGCCCGAGCCTGACGATCCCGGGGAAGCGCTGGACGCGCCCACCTCCGGCGCGCCTGCGCCGGTGTCGCGGTCTTCCACTGTCGTTCCTTCCGGCGCCGCGCGAACCGGTGACGGACGCAGCAGGCGCTTTGGCATGTTTCAAGTTGCGGCCAGACTAACAGTGCTGTGGCCGATCACCAAGGGCCGCATGCTGAATTTTGCCGGCCGGGGCGCGAACCGCCTTTTTCGCTGCACCGCCGTAATGTACCCGCAAGGCTGGATTGATAACGCGACGCCAGCGGAGACCGCGCCCGTCGAAGCCGATGCCCTAGCCGCTTGTCAGCGTTTTGCGCCCCGTCCAGTGCAGGCAGGTCTTGCCGGCATCAGGCGCGACAAGTGTTCGCGGTTGAATAGCCGGCTTCAATGAGGCATTTCTGAAATGAATGGGGAATGCGGGGCGGTTGGCCTCTCGACAGAAAAGGAAGCGGATACACAAGGCATGGCAGTCGGGCAATGAACTGGAAACGCTATTTCTGGCCGGTCGTCGGCATCGGCGCGGTGATCTTCTCGCTGCTGCTGCTCTGGCATCAATTGCGCGGCATCTCGCTGGATGACGTCTGGGACGGGCTGGCGGCCATTCCGGCTCGCGACTGGATACTGGCAGGCTTGAGTTCGGTCGTTGCCTATGCCGCGCTCGCCGGCTACGATCACATCGCGCTGCTGCATATCGGCAGACGAGTGTCGTGGCTGTTCGTCACGCTCTGCTCCTTCACTACCTATGCGCTGTCGCACAATATCGGCGGCTCGGTGTTTTCCGGCGCCGTCATCCGCTACCGCGCATATGGCACCAAGGGCCTGACCGGCCAGGAAGTCGGCGTGCTGGTGGCGGTCTGCTGGATAACCTTCGTGCTGTCGACGATACTCGCCTCGGGCCTTGTGCTGGTGTTCGAGCCGCAGATTATCGACCGATTCTCCGGCATCGCCCATCACGGCCTGTCGGAGGCCGCAGGCATCGCGATGCTAATCCTCATCGCAGCCTATATATTCGGCAGTTGGCTGCATCTGCGCCCGTTGACGATCGGCAGCTTCCAATTGCACTATCCGGCGCTGCCGATCGTCGCACGGCAATTGCTGATCGGCCCGATCGAACTGCTCGCCGCCGCGGCGATCATCTTCTTCGCCTTGCCCGGAGTGCACAATCCAGGCTATTTCGTCGTGCTGGGCGTCTTCCTCGTCTCCTTCTCGGTCGCCCAGATCTCGCACGCGCCGGGTGGCCTCGGCGTGTTCGAGGTGGTGTTCCTGGCCGGGCTTTCCGACATGGACCCGGTCGGCGTGCTGGCGGCGCTGCTGGTGTTCCGGCTGTTTTATCTGATCATCCCGCTGTTTCTGGGCCTGGGCATCGTGCTGTTCTTCGAACGCTCGCAATTCAGCCGCAAGGAGAGCTGAGCCCCGGAGTTCGCATGTCACTGGAAAAGGTGGCGTTTGAAACCGGTGATAAAACCTGGCGATTGAACCGCAGAGCAGGCTTGACTATTTTCCGCTGGCGGCTACAAGGCAGCGCTCAAGCGGCTCAGCCGTTCGGCCCGCGCGGTCCATGACCGCGCCTGCTGGGGAATAGGTTAACGGTAGACCCACGGACTCTGACTCCGTTAGTCCTGGTTCGAATCCAGGTTCCCCAGCCACTTCTCTTTTTAACAACAAAATCAAGCAGTTAAGGCGCGTTCGAAAACGCTAAGTGTTACATGCTGGTTGACTAATTTTGCTAATGCTGCTGCGGCCGCCGTTTCCGCAAGTCAATCAAACAGTTGCCTGAAGGCGGCACAGACTTCGCCTCGGTTCCATTCGCAGCACCAGATGTAGGAGCTTCTCGTTAGGAGGCTGCCGGACGAACAGTCGGCTGGCTTCGCGACCCAATCCAGGAGCCAAACGCCGTCGTCCATGGATAATTCGTCACGTTGCCCATAAACGTCGGCCACGTTGATCGCGACAGACGCACATGCGCCGGCCCTTGCAATCAGCGGTGCCATCACCAGTTCCGGGCCGATGGCGGCGACACCATTATCGGTGCGATCGCAGAAGCGATCAAACGACGAACACGTCGTGATAGGTCAGGGCCGCCCCGGGCTCCAGATGGGCGATTTCCACCTGCGGGGCCGATTTCGAGCCGTCGGGATCATAGGACAGAACGCCCGTGGTCCGGTTGTAGAGCAGGTAATCGTTGCTGTGGGCGGCGTGTTCTTGCAACTCGAAATACGACGAGTTCACCTGTGTCGGGCTGGACAAGGAACCGGGGCCGAGCTTGGTGAAGACGGCACTGTCGAGATATAGCGCGTCATGTTCCGCGTCGAAGTCGGTGATTGTGGCGACATTGCCGGGGCCATAGGCCGTGTCAAACACGAAGGTGTCCTCGCCCCTGCCACCGGTCAGCACGTCGTTGCCACCCAGGCCCCGCAGTGTATCGTTGCCAGCCTGGGCGTCAAAGGTATCGGCCGCGCCAGTGCCGATAAATGTATCGTTCCCGGCCGTTCCGTGGGTCGGGTCGGTCGGAGGTGGCGGTGTCGGGTCGGTCGGTGGGGTCGGAGGTGACGGTATCGGGTCCGTCCCGTCATGGGCTGCGTGCCAGGCCGCCTTGGCGTGGTCCCAATAGTCGCGGGCCGCCTGGCCTTGAAGGATCGTCCAGCCGGCGGGCGGCTTTGGATAATCCGCCGGCAGCGGCGTGTCGGAGAGGTTGAGATAGTAATTGCCGTGCGACTCGACCGTCTTGTCCCAGGCGTGCTGCAGCCGCCCCTGGCCGTTGTGGTGAACGTCGGTGATCGCCACCACGCAGTCGATAAAGTGCAGGCTGGGCGAGATATCGTTGGCGCCTGTGCCGTCGTCGAGTTTGAATGGCGAACCGTGGGTGATCACGCCTTTGCGAAGGTACTCTCCCATGCCCAGAAGCATGCCATCCATGACGACCGTGTTGTGAGACCCATTCACTTCACCGTCGCCAAGGCTCACTCCGGAAAACACGTGGTCGAATAGGGAATCCTTGATGGTGCCGCCGATGACGTCGTCGTCCTCGACCGCGTCGTCTCGTGAGTTGCCGACATAGCTATCCTCGATAAGGAAGGTGCCAGTGCCGCCGACACGGATGCCATCCCAGGGCTGGGTGATCGTAAAGTCGTCGATGACAAAGCTGTGGGCTGAATTCACACGGACTGCGGCGGAGTTGACGTAGATGTTCTCCCAGTCGCCGGTTTGGGAGACCGTGCCGTTGATCGTGCCGCCCAAAGCCGTGAGGTTGTCGCCGGGGTTGACGACCGCGAAGGGATAGAGGTTGGTGGGGCTTCCCTGATTGGCAACGATCCACGAGGCGCTGGTGGCATCGATTGTGGTATCGGCGGGCAGACCGGATACCTTGTATTGGCGGTAGCCGTAGTCGTCACTCAAGACAATGGTGTTCGTATTGGCCATGTTCGGCCACCTTTCACACCCCCGCCCTTTTTTCTGCCCAAACGCCTGAAGCCAGAAAGGCCTGCACCTACCAGAGCCCCGTTAACCATATCGTGCAAATCACAAAATGTAAAAATAATGGACGTCCCTCGCAAAAAAGCTGTCGCGCAGCGATTTCAGCGGGGCCCGACGTCCTATATGCCTATATGCTTGGCGCATTAGCACGGGAGAAAGGTGTGTCCCGAGAGCGTGACGCGCATATGTGGCGCGAAGCCGGGAAGCTTGCGGCGTCTGGCGACTATGAAGGATGGCTTGCCATTGAATGGGAGCTTCGTAGCAGAGGATTCTCACGCGCCAAGCTGCTGTTTGATAACGACCGGGTCCGCGAAAAATTGGATGACATCTGTAAGAAGGCACAGGAGCAACGCGCCCACACCAACCGGACCTAAAGGCCAGAAGCGCGGCGATCTTGCCCTTCACCGATCGCATGTGGGCTGCCATTCCCGTATAAGGCCGCCTGATGGTCACTGACACCGAGTTCATCCGCGAAAGCATCAGCCAAGGCTGCGTGATGCTGGCCGATGGCGAGTCCTTCATCGACAGGTTGGTGAAGTATGTCGGCAACGGGAGGGTCCGGTGGCACGTCGAATTTCGTGGACATCGAATCGAGCTGACGACCGGCCAGCTCAAGAAGCAGCCTACCTTCCGAAGGAAGATGCTCGAACAGGCCGGCGTGCTGCCGGCTCAGCGTACCGGGGCCAATTACAGGCGATGGGCTATCGATCTGAGGAAGAACGCTATCGAGCTTCCTTGGCGCGATAGACCGGTCGATGCCGGATTCGCCGTCGACAGGCTTGTCAGCCATGGGAGCGACCGGTGGATAGTTGAATACCAAGGCAAGGCAATCAAATTCACCACCACCAAACTGCGCAGGCAAACCAGTTTTCGCAAGAGGATGCTGCTCAAGGCCAAGGTGCTGCCGCCCCAACTTGACCCGGTTGCCTATCGGAAGTGGATGGATTGGCTGATTCGAAACGCCACGGTGGCGGCACCGCAGACCAGCGATGCCTTAATGACCGAGAAAAGTTGGCTTGACGACCTGCCCGAGCTAGCCGGCTGGCAAAAAGAAGCGCCACCCGAAAGCGACTAACAGGGCGCCGGCCGACCTTCCCGGGCGGTTAATTTCCGATCATGGAATGCTGAAGGGCACCGATTCCGCAACCGTTCCATCAATGGCCAAATCAACACGATAGGTGCCCTCCGGCCATCCCGCCGTAGGTTTGGTGAGTTGTGAATCAGCCTCGTTGTTCGCTCCGACGTCGAGGTCGACCTTGTCGATAGTATAGTTTTCCGGTGCGGCGCCGTGGGAATCGACCGAGACCCAGGAGAATGTGATTTTCGATGTGGGCGCGATATCCACCAAATCGGCCGACACATAAATCACCGGTGTGTCGACAGGGAAGCTGCTCTGAGGCGTTCCCCCGTCCTTCGTCCCGGAAAGGACAATGTTATCGAAGCCGGCCGCATGGGCCGGCAAGCTGAGGGCCGCCAAGGCGGCAACGGCAACTAGAACTGATTTCAAGACTTACTCCTCGGACTTGGTTACTGGCCCGCAAATCTGGGGGGCGAATTGGCGCTAAGGGCGGATGCCTTCAGCCCAGCCATTTGTCATAGTCGGCCACCAGCAAGTGCAGTGGCTGCGTGTCTTCCTCGATATCGGCGAAACGGCCGATCGGCTCGCGGAAGACATTGTCGGTGCGATCGTCATTGACGGTCGATACCTCGCCGATCAGGACATCCTTGCCTTCGGCCCAGAAGGCGTGCCAGACGCTGGGCAAAAGCGTGACGCTCTGGCCCGGATCGAGCTTCAACAGCCCGCCCGCCGGCAGCCTGTGGATGGTTCCGTCGACCGGCACCGACACCTCGGCCTTGGGGTCGATACCGCCATCGCGATCATGCATGAACAGTTCAAGCACCAGCTTGCCGCCGCCGCGGTTGATGATGTCCTCGGCCTTGATGTTGTGGCGGTGCATCGGCGACATCTGCTCCTTGCGCGAGATCATGATCTTCTCGGCATAGAGCATGCCCATGCCCTTCTTCATGTCCTCGTAGCGACCGTTGCGAACGGTGAACAGGAACAGGCCGAGATCGTCGAACTTGCCCTGGCCGTAGTCGGTGATGTCCCAGCCGAGCCGTGAGGTGAAGATGGCCGAGGAATCGACCTGGCGCGCCTTCATCTCTTCCGGCGACCAGTATGCGAAGGGCGGCATGATGTAGCCGAACGAGCGGATGAAAGCGTCGGCTTCGCGGATGATATCGTTGATTGCGGAGCGTTTCATGATCATGACCCCTTGTCTCGGTTTTTCCGATAGATCGCATAGCCGAACGCCGGTGCGGTGTCGATCCATTCTGCTTATTCGAGCCTTGCGCGTTCCCGACCATGGCCCACCGATCGGGTTCGCCTGCGGCGTGACATCGCTTGCTTTCAGGCTCATAACCCCTGCGAATTTTCACAGAGATAGCCGATGCCGACCATCCATGATCTCGATACGCCGTCGATCCTCATCGACGTCGCACGCGCCGAAGCCAACATCGCCAGAGCGCAGGCCCATGCCGACAAGAACGGACTGAAGCTCAGGCCGCACATCAAGACGCACAAGCTGCCTTATTGGGCGAAGAAGCAGATGGCGGCTGGCGCCGTCGGCATTACTTGCCAGAAGATCGGCGAGGCCGAGGTGATGGCCGATGCCGGGCTGACGGATATCTTTCTCCCCTACAATATCCTTGGGCGCGCCAAGCTCGAACGGCTGAAGGCGCTGCATGGTCGCGTGAAGCTGTCGGTGACGACTGACAGCGCGCAGACGCTGGAAGGGCTCGCCGCCACCTTCATCGATGCCGGGCACCCGCTATCGGTATTGGTCGAATGCGACACCGGCATGGGACGCTGCGGCGTGCAGACGGCCAATGAAGCGGTTGCGCTGGCGAGGGTGATCAATAACGCAGGCGGCCTTGCCTTCGGCGGGCTGATGACCTATCCGGCGGCCGGCCGGGCCGTGGAGGCCGAAGCCTGGCTTGCCGACGCCAAACAGGCGCTGGCCGCTTCAGGGCTCGCCTGTGAGCGCATCTCCAGCGGCGGCACGCCTGACATGTGGCGTTCCGCCGATGCCTCCGTCGTTACCGAATACCGGCCCGGCACCTATATCTATCTCGACCGTTACCAGGTCGCCAAAGGCGTCGGCACAATAAACGATTGCGCGCTGACGGTGCTCGCAACCGTGGTCAGCCATCCAACAGCGACGCGCGCCATTCTCGATGCCGGCAGCAAGGCCTTGTCCAGCGACACGCTGGGGCTAAAGGATTTCGGAGAGTTGATGGGCGTGCCGGGAGCGCTGGTAACGGGCCTGAGCGAGGAGCACGGTACGGTCACGCTGTCGGGCGATGGCAAGCTGCGCATTGGCGAACGCGTGCGTGTGGTGCCGGACCATTGCTGTGTCGTCACCAACCTGTTCAACGAGGTCAATCTGATCGACGGTGAGAAGGTGCTGGGAACGCTGCCGGTGGCGGCACGCGGACTAATGGGGTGAATTTCTAGGCCGGACGCTCCGCCTGCCGCGCCGCCACCCGCCGCATGGCAATGACGCGGCGGCGCCGGATTTCGGTGCGCATGGCCATCAGATGCAGCGTGAAGAAGAGCGCGGTGAAGCCGACGGCCATCACCAGCAGCGGCCAGAGCAGGCTGGGATCGATGGTCGGACCCCCGAGCCTGAACACGGAAGCCGGCTGGTGCAGCGTGTTCCACCAGTCGACCGAGAATTTGATGATCGGGATGTTGATGAAGCCGACCAGCGTGATGATGGCGGCGGCCCAGGCGGCACGGCTGGCATCATCCAGCGCACGGGTCAGCGCGATGATGCCGAGATACATCAGGAACAGCACGAAGACCGAGGTCAGCCTTGCGTCCCAGACCCACCAAGTGCCCCACATCGGCTTGCCCCAGATCGAGCCCGTGATCAGCGCCAGCGCGGTGAAGACGGCACCGATGGGGGCCGCTGATTTGAGCGCGACATCGGCTAGCGGATGGCGCCAGACCAGCGTGCCGAGGGCAGACAGCGCCATCAGCGTGTAGCACATCATGGCGAGCCAGGCGAAAGGCACATGGATGTACATGATGCGAACGGTGATGCCTTGCTGGAAATCCTCGGGCGCGGTGAAGCTCATATAGAGGCCGACGGCGAGGACGAGCGCGGCGAGCGCCGCCAACCACGGTACAAGCTTGTCGGCCATCCCGACGAACCGCGTCGGATTGGCAAGATCGGCCCAGCCGCCCAGGCGTGAGGTGGTGTCACTCATGCGACTTTACATAGACCGCCGATGCGTTTGGGGCAATCGAGCGGTGGTGTCGCAGGCGTAGAAGCGTCTTCCTTCCCTCTTGTGGGGAAGGTGGATCGCCTGGCGGCGGCAAGACGGATGAGGGTGAGCGGAATGAAACGTTGGCGTTCCCTGGAACACCCCTCATCCGTCGCCTTCGGCGACACCTTCTCCCACAAGGGGAGAAGGAAAAAACCGCTCAGGCGGCCTCACCCTGTACGGAGCGGCTCAGGCGGCGGACTTCCTCGTCATTGAGCAGGCCGCCGGCGCGCAGCAGGCTGGCGAAGCGGCCGTTGCGGAGCGACAGTTCGGCGAAGCCACCCATCTCCACCACCTTGCCCTTGTCCATGAACACGACCAGATCGGCGTCGCGGACGGTGGTCAGGCGGTGGGCGATGATGAAGGTGGTGCGGTCGCGGCGCAATTCGTCGATCGCTTCCTTGACGCGATCCTCGGTCTCGACGTCGAGTGCGCTGGTCGCCTCGTCGAGCACCAGGATCGGAGCATCCTTCAGCACGGCACGGGCGATGGCGATGCGCTGGCGCTCGCCGCCAGACAGCTGGCCGCCCCGTTCGCCGACCACCGTGTCGTAGCCGTTGCTCTTGGCCAGGATGAAATCCTGCGCCGCGGCTGCGGTGGCGGCGGCATGGATCTCGTCGTTGGTCGCGTCGGCACGGCCGACCCGGATGTTGTCTTCGATCGAGCGGTTAAGAAGCCCGGCGTCCTGGAACACGGTGGCGATCGAATGGCGCAGCGACTTGCGGGTCACGGTGCGGGTATCGATGCCGTCGATCAGGATACGGCCGCTGGACGGCGAGAAGACGCGCTGCAGCAAATTGATGAGCGTGGTCTTGCCCGCACCCGTCGGCCCGACAATGGCGACGGTCTGGCCCGCCTGCACCTCGAAGGACACATCGCTGACGCCCTGCCCCGAATTGGCGAATTCGAAGCTGACATCCTCGAAACGGACATGGCCGGTGACGTTGGCAAGGTCGCGCAGACCATCGGGCTCGGCGGTATCGGCGGCCGAGTCTTCGAGCCTATAGAAATCCTCAAGCTTGGCGCGGGCTTCCGAAATCTGAGTGGTGAAGGCCGACATCTGGTCGAGACGGGCGATCAGCATTCCGGCAAAGCCGGTGAAGGCCACGACATCGCCGACGCGGAGCTGGCCACGGGTGACGAGATACGCGCCGATCGACAGCACGATCATCATCGAAATGGTCGAGGACAGGCGGTTCAGCGCATTGGCAATCGCCCACCAGTCGAGCACAGGATTCTGCGCGTCGAGCAGGCCCTTGACGTAACGCTTCAACGCCGCGGTCTCATGGCCGATGCGGTTGTAGCTCTGCAGCACGGCGACATTGCTGACGCTGTCGGTCACATGGGCAAACACGGCATGATAGTGACGCTCGACGGCAGTCTGCCCTGCCTTGGTGCGGCGCATGACGATACGGCCGATGCCCACGTAAAGGACGCCAAGGCCAAGCAGCACAATGGACATGCGGACGTCCATCGCAAGCGCGGTCGGCACCAGCAGCACCAGCGCGATGGCCGTCGAAAGATGCACGCGCATGAATTCGAGCCACAAGCTGAAAAGGGTTTCAACGGCGCGCAGCAGCGTGTGCAGCGAATTGGAAGTGCCGCGCTGGTGATGCCAGGCGAGCGGCATGGTGATTACGCGCTCGAAGGACTGGCACAACACTTCCGAACGACGGGCATGGGCGAAGCGATCGGCGCCACGCGCCACCAGCACGAAGGCCATGACATTGAAGAGACCGAGAGCTGCCCAGACCGCGAGCGTCGAAAACACCGGACCTTTTTCGGAAATAGCGCCGATCACCCGGCCTAAAAGGATCGGCTCAAGGATCGCGATGGCTGCAAGCGCGACGTTGGCCGCACAGATCAGCGCGACGCGCTTCTTGTCGGCAGCCAGATATCCCAGCGCTCTCCAATAGATCTGCAGAAGTGACACTTTAGCTACTCCGCCAACTTTCTATTGTGCCCAATACCAATATTGTGCACTGCACCATTTCGTAACACCTAACGGTTGATGCGTCGCAAAACAATGCCCGTCTATCGTTTCCGTTCCCGTTTAGCGAACAAAAGATGACGACGATACGAAATCTGACGTGATCACCTAACGGTTTGAGATAAAAGGTGAAATGTCAGCCTTGCGGCAAAATCGTGGCAGCAGCGGAGCACTGCCACATTTTTAATCACCGCGAGCTTGCACGGTCGGTTTCGCGCGTCTTTGGCGGACGCCCCACAGATCGCGCGCAAGTAAACAGGACGCGGCGGCGCGCGTCCGGAAGGACGCGCGCGCTTCTGACATAACCTGCTGATTTTACGCTGGTATCTTGACCACGACCTCGGTCTGGCCGCCGGCTTTGGGTTCAAAGGACGCCGCTTTTGTCTTCGATCCGTTGACTTCGAGCGAGATCGTCTTGGCCTTTTTGTCGCGAACGACCTGGACCTTGATGTCGGCGCCCAGCATCTTGAGCGAAGCCTGGTAGCCATCCCAGTGGCTGGGCAGCTTCGGCCGGAATGTGATCTGCTTGCCGCGCCGTTCGATGCCCAGGATGCCTTCGACCGCCGCCCGGTAGAGCCAGCCCGCCGAGCCGGTATACCAGGTCCAGCCGCCGCGCCCACCCTTGTCGTCCCCGGCATAGATATCGGCCGCCACTACATAGGGTTCGACGCGGTAGTGCTCGGTCGACGCCTCGTCGAACGCGTGGTTGACCGGGTTCAGCATCGAGAAGCAGCGATAGGCTTCATCGGTCTGCCCCATCTCGGCGAGCGCAATGACGAACCAGGTGGCGGCATGGGTGTACTGGCCGCCATTCTCGCGCACGCCAGGCGGATAGCTCTTGATGTAGCCGGGGTCCTTCTGCGTCTTCGAGAAGGGTGGAGTGAACAGTTTGACGATCTTGAGATGATCGTCGACGAGCAGCTTCGTCGCCTGCTGCATCGCGGTGGTCGACCGCGCCGGGTCGCCCTCGCCCGAAAGCACGCTCCAGGACTGGGCGATGGAGTCGATCTTGCACTCTTGCGATGTACGCGACCCCAAAGGCGTGCCGTCATCGAAACTGCCGCGCCGGTACCATTCGCCATCCCATGCCGTGCTTTCGAGCGCTCGCTTCAGCGCGTCGGCATGTTTTGTCCAGGCCTGTGCGCGCTTGGTGTCGCCCTCGGTCCTGGCGACCGCGGCGAAGTCGCCCAGCGTCTTCAGCAGGAACCAGCCCAGCCACACGCTCTCGCCCTTGCCGTGCTCGCCGACACGGTTCATGCCGTCGTTCCAGTCGCCGCCGAGAATCAACGGCAGGCCGGCTGGACTGCTGCGCTTGATGGCGAGGTCGAGCGCACGCGCGCAGTGGTCGTACAGCGACACCGTCTTCTTCGAGATTTCCGGGGTGAAAAAGGCGTCGTGCTCGCCTTCGCCCAGCACCTGTCCGTCGAGGAAAGGCAGTTGTTCCTTCAGGATGGTGGCGTCGCCGGTCACCAAGAGATAGCGGGCCGTGGCGTGGGCGAGCCACACCACGTCGTCGGAGATCAGGGTACGCACGCCGGCGCCGGTGCGCGGCAACCACCAATGCTGCACGTCGCCTTCCGGGAACTGCCGCCGCGCGGCGTTGAGGATCTGGTCGCGCGCCAGCGTGGGATCATGCGCCAGCAAGGCGAGTGTGTCCTGCAACTGGTCGCGGAAGCCGAAGGCGCCGCTTGCCTGATAGAAAGCCGAGCGGGCGCGGATGCGGCAGGCAAGGCTCTGATAAGGCAGCCAGTGATTGACCATGGCATCGAGCGCCTTATCGGGCGTCTCGACCTGGATGGTGTCGAGGAAGGCGCGCCATTCGCGCTCATTGTCGGCCAGGCGCTGGTCGAAATCCTTGCCCCGATGCTTCTGCACCAGCGCGCTCGCCTGCGCCGAAGACTCGGCATCGCCAAGCAGCCAGATGAGCGTGACGTCGCCGCCAGCCTGAATCTCGATGTCGCGGGCGATCGCCGCGCAAGGATCATCACCGGCCTCGACGCGGCCTGAGAGAGCCGCGCCGCTCAGCACCGCCTGCGGCAACTCGCTGGACCCGTGCCGGCCGAGGAACTCGGCCCGGTCTGATGTCACCGAGTGGACGCCGGTGTCGGCGGCGAGGAAGGCCACCCGCTCGCTGAAATCGAGCCCGTAGGGATTTTGCGCCAGCAGCGCGCCGGTGGCACCGTCGCGGGACGGCACTATAGTTGCCGCGGTGCGCGACCGATGCCCGCCAAGCACCCATTCGGCATAGGCGTAAACGCGCAGCCGGGCCGGTACCGGGCCGGAATTCTGGATGCGCAGCCGCGTGATCTTCACCGGATCGATGGGATCGACGACATGGGTCAGGTCCATCGACAACGGTCCGCGCTTCGAGCGGAAGGTCGAGAAGCCCTGGCCATGCCAGGCTTCGTAGGTCATCGAGGGATCGCGCACCACCGCGGCGATCGGCGAGAACGCCTTGCCGCTGGCTTGATCATAGATATAGACCCCCTCGCCCGGCCGGTTGGAAACCGGGTCGTTCGACCATGGCGTCAACTGGTAGTCGCGGCTGTTGCGGCTCCAGGTGAAGGCAGCACCTTCGGCCGAGGTGTGGAAGCCGAACGAGGCGTTGGAGACGACGTTGATCCACGGTTGCGGCGTGGTGCGCCCGCCAGTCAGGCGCACCACATAGTGCCGCCCGTCGCCGTCGAAGCCGCCAAAACCGTTCCACTGGCTAAGGCCGGAGCCATCGGCACTGACATCGGCCCCCGCCTGCGAGGCAAATGCATGCATCTGCGGTGCGGGCGCCGGAATTTCGCGCGGGCCTGGCAGCCCTGCCGGCTGCAGGCCATCGCGTGCCTGCAGTGCGGCCGCCTCGGCCCGTTCGATCTGGTCGAAGATGGTGCCATTGCGCGTATGCAGCACAACCCGGGCGACGGCGAGCAGCGTCTTATAGGTGGTTTCCTCCATCAGGTCGCGGCGCACCGCGAAAATGTGCTGGCGGGGTCCGAGTTCCTTGCCACGCAAGCGGCTGTTTTCGCAAAGCGTTTCGACCGCGCGCTGCAGATCCTGGACATAGGAGGAAGCCTGCTCGTTGACGACGACGAAGTCGATCATCATGCCGCGGGTGCGCATATATTCCTGGAAGCGCAACGCCTGGGCAACGATCTCCAGATCGGCAACGTCGCCGATCCTGACCAGGAAGATCGGGTAATCGCCCGAAATGCTTGTCGGCCACAGGCTCGACTGCTTGCCCAATCCGGAAGCAACGGACTCGGCCGGCAGCCGCAGGAACGGGTCGGGATAGATCAGATAGCGCGCCAGTTTCTGCACATTGGCCGCATCGGTCAGGCTGAGGCCCATATGGCGGGTCTGCACCTGGCTGCGCGTCCAGGCAAGCATGGCCTGGCGAGCAAAGCTCTCCTGATGGTCGAGCCGGCTTATGGCCTCTTCCAGTTCGGCGCGGTTGGCCCCGACGACTGTCCAGAAGGTCAGCGATACCTTCTTGTTGGCGGGCACGCGCACCTGACGGCGCAGCGAGGCGATGGGATCGAGCGTGAAGCCGGAATGGCCACCCAGCCTGGCGCCTGGATCGAAAGCGGCGGCATCGACGATGGTGCGGCCACGGCCGATGAAGGCGCGCCTGTCGGTCTCGGCCTCGGCATCACGCGCCGGTCCCGATGGATCGGTGACGAAATGCACCAGGGTGACATCGGGCTCGCTGGTTTCGCGCTTGCGGCGCGTGGCGAAGATCGCGCCATTGTTGGCGGCGATCTCGGTTTCCACGAACATCTTCGAGAAAGCCGGATGCGCGTTGTCGGAAGCCTCCGAGCCCAGCACCAGCTCGGCAAAGGACGTCACTTCGATGTGACGGTCTGACGTGCTCTCATTGTAGAGCGTGATCCGGCGGCCCTCGCCATTGCCCTCGGAAACAACGATGCATTCCACCTCGGAGCGCAGCGTGCCGGCGGTTTTGACAAAGCTCGCCTTGTCGTCGGAAAACAAGGTTTGCGTCTTTTCCTCGGCGGCGCGTCTGGGCTCCGATGTCGCCGACCACCAGTCGCCGGTGGCAACGTCGCGCAGGAAGATGTAGGAGCCAAGCCGGTCCTCGACGGGGTCGGGCTGCCAGCGGGTGACGGAAAGATCGCCCCAGCGGCTGTAGCCGGAGCCGGTCGCGGTCACCATCACCGAATAGCGGCCGTTCGACATCACATTGGTCGAACGCAGCGCCCGCACGGGATCGAGCACGATGCGGGTATCGGGGCTCTCGGTTTCGGTCTCGTCCTTAGAGCGCTCGTCGGCCTCGGTGCGGACGGTGGCGGTCGGAATATCGCGCGGCGCCCTCTCCTGCAGCAGCAGTTCGGCCGATTCAATGACCGGATCGCTGTGGAAGCGATCGCGCAGGCGACCTTCGAAGATGGCGTCGGCGACGGCGGCGATCGACATGCCCGAATGGTGGGCATAGTAGTTCAGCACGACCGCTTGGTTGGTGCCTTCCGGCACGCGCTGCGGCGTGAAGTCGACCGCATCATAATAGCCATGACGGCCAAGCGCGCCGATCTCGCGCAGGCGGGCCAGATTCTGCACCGCTTCGCGCGGGTTGAACTGCGCCGCCATGATAGTCGCGTAAGGCGCGATTACTGTGTTCTGGCCAAGGCCGCGCTTGAGCCCAAGCCCCGGCACGCCGAAATTGGTGTACTGATAGGTCAGTTCGCGGTCGCGGGCGTTGTAGGCCGCTTCCGAGATGCCCCACGGCACGTTCTTCTGGCGGCCGTACTGCATCTGGCGCTTGATGATCAGCTTGCTGGTCTGGTTGAGGATGGAGCCTTGCGGCTCCTTCATCACCAGCGGCGGCATCAGGTACTCGAACATCGAGCCGGACCACGACATCAGCGCGCCCTGGAAGCCGATCTCGACGATGGGGCGGCCGAGCCTGAACCAGTGTTCGGTTGGCAGATCGCCCTTGGCGATGGCAAACAGGCTGGTCAGCCGCGCCTCGGAAGCCAGAAGATCGTAGCAGCTTTCGTCGAGCTGATGTTCCTCGACCCGGTAGCCGATCGACAAAAGCTTGCGCTCCGGCCGCATCAGGAAGGCGAATTCCATCTCGAAGGCGAAACGACGGGTGCGCTCGCGCAAGGTGAGCAGCTTGGCACGCAGAGCCTCGACAGCGTTTTCGTCGCTGTGGGCGTCGTGGACGTGCGCCTCGCAGGTGGCTTCGAGCCTTGCCGCCCAGTCGACGATGACGTCACTCTGCGGTGATGCGGCCTCGGTGTGAATGGCGGTGGCGAGCTTGCGGATTTCGCCGGCCAGCACCGCCAGGTTGATGGTGCGGATCGACGCCATTTCCGGCTGGGCCTTGATCGTGTCGACGGCACGCCGCATGCCGTCGAGGCGATCGACAAGCCGTTGGCGCAACGGGCGCAACTGACGGCGGTCGTCGGGCAGTTCATCGAGGCTTTCGCTCAGGATGGTCACCGTGTCGAGAATGCCTTCGAAATCGCCCTGCAGGTGGACGGAAGGCGCTTCCGCCCATTCGGCGCAGGCCGCCGCCACCGCCACCAGGTGACCGGCGAGATTGCCGCTGTCGACAGCGGAGATATAGAGCGGATAGAGCGGCTTGAGCGTCGTGGTGTCGTACCAGTTGAAGAGATGGCCGCGGCTGCGCGGCATGCTCTCGATGGTCGTCATGGTTGCATCGACGCGGGTGATGGCATCGGAAAGGCTGATCCAGCCGAAATCGCGCGCCGAAACGACCGAGAGCAGGTAGACGCCGATATTGGTCGGCGAGGTGCGAGGCGCCACGACGGGCGCCGGGCTCTCCTGGAAATTATCCGGCGGCAGATTGTGATGTTCTGCCGTGACGAAGGTTTCGAAATAGTGCCAGGTGCGCCGCGCCACGGTGCGCAGCGTATGGATGTCGGCTTGCGATATGCGCAGCCGGTCCTCGGTTTCGGCGGAGCGGCTGATCCAGCTGGCGATCGCTGGCGAACCGATCCAGAACAAGGCAAAGAAGAAGGCGACGAAGGCACCGGTGGAATCGGCCAGCACCGGAATGGCGAGGCCGACAAAGCCGATGATCACGGCGCCATACATCATGCCATAATAGGAGCCGACATCGTTGTCGCCCGCCTTGTGCGCCTGAGAGGCGGTGCGCCACTCCAGGAGGTTCTGCCGGCTGACGAACAGCCGGTACAGCGTGCGCACAATGGCATCGCCCATCATCCAGGCGTTATGTGCCATCAGCACGATCTTCAGTGCCACCATGGCGGTGCCGAAGGCGACGTCGCGCGCCAGCGCCGAGAAATGGCCGCGCGGCGTCTGGTCGCCGCTCTTGGGCAGGATGGCGTTGACCACGTCGAAGGTCGGCGCCATGAACAGGCTGAGGATCAGCAAGGCCTGCCACTGCGCGGCCTGCGTGAACGGCAGCAAGGTCCAGCCGGCGATCGCCGCCATCACCCAAAAGATCGGCGTCAGCGAGCGGCGCAGATTGTCGACCATCTTCCAGCGCGACAAGGCCGGAACGCCGGAACGAGGATTAAAGATGTAGCCCAAAAGCTGCCAGTCGCCGCGCGCCCAGCGATGGTGGCGCGAGGCATCGACCGAGTAGCGGGTCGGGTAATCCTCGACCAGTTCGACGTCGGTGACCAGTGCGGCGCGCGCCAGGGCGCCTTCGAGCAGATCGTGGCTGAGGATGGTGTTTTCCTCGATGCGGCCCTGCAAGGCGACCTCGAAGGCATCGACATGATAGAGGCCCTTGCCGGTGAAGGATCCGTCGCTGAAGACGTCCTGATAGAGGTCCGAAACAGCGAAGACATAGGGATCAAGGCCGCGATTGGCCGAGAAGACGCGCTGGAAGAACGAGGCTTCGTCGCCGCTGGTGAGTGAAGCGGTGATGCGCGGCTGCAGGATGGTGTAACCGGCGGTCACGACGCGCCTCGTGGCGTCGAAATGCGGACGGTTGAGCGGATGGCAAAGCTTGCCGACCAGGCTCGATACCGCATCGCGGGTGGTGCGGGTATCGGCGTCGAGCGTCATCACATGGACGACCTTTTCCGGCAGCGGGACTTCGAGCGGCAGGAAGGTGGTATCGCTGTCGCCGCGCAGCAAGAGGTCGAGTTCGTGCAGCTTGCCGCGCTTGCGTTCCCAGCCCATCCAGCACCCTTGACCGGCATTGTAGAGCCGGCGGCGGTGCAGGATATAGAAGCGCGGCGCGCCGTCGGAGGGATAGCGCGCGTTGAGACGGGCGATTTCGGCGCGGGCGAAGTCTAGGATCTCGGTGTCCGCCGCATCGATCTCGATCTTGCTGTCGGGCCAATCCGAAAGCAGCGCGAAATGGATCTCGTCCGCCAGATTGGCAAGGTAATGCACTTCGATGTTGCGGATGTTTTCCTCGACATCGTCACGCGAGCCGATCAGCGACGGCACGACCACCAGGGTGCGCGCCTCGGGCGGCACACCGTGCCTGTAGTCGTAACCGATAAGGCGGGTCGGCTTAAGGAACAGCGAGACCACGGTGTTGAAGAAAGCGAGCGCGCCTTCGCTGGCCGGCACGGCAAACAGAGCCAGCATCAGCACGATCGATGGCACCGACAGGCCGAGATTGGAAAGGGCGTTGCCGGACAGGACAAGCAGCAGGACGGTCAGCGCGAAGACGGGCAGGACGATGCCCAGCCAGCCGGTCTTGGCGAAGGTCCGCTTGACCGTCTGGCTGATCGTGGGCCGGTAACCGATCGCCTTTTCCAGTTCTAGCCGGCGCGGGCCAACGACGTAAAAACCGACATCGGTATGAGCGGATGCAACCTGGGCGTCCACTCCTTCACCGCTCTCCGGGGCGGTTTCACCGACGGCGTGGCCGGCCAGTTCAATGGCTTTTTCGGCGACACGGTACTCCGAAAGGTTCGAGCGGCGAGCCAGTTCCTCGATCGCGGTGCGGTATTGATCGCGCGAGAAGAAGTCGAGCGCGGCAAAATCGGTGCGCTCGCGCAGCACGGTATCGATGCGGCTGACGCCTTCGAACCACACCGTCCAGTCGACGTCGTTGATGAGGCGCAGGCCGCGGACGATGTTGCCGGTGGTCACATTGCCGCTGGACAGCGTCTGGTGCTCGGAAATGATGATTTCCTCGGCATCCGAGCCGGTCTTCTCGAGTTCGCCTTCCAGCCACTCCAGCGCCTTGCCGGCGTTCTGCGATCCGTCACGCAGGCGATAGAGAAGCTGAGTGGCAAAGGTGGTGTCCTGCGCATGCGCGCTGAAATTGGCGAGGATCGCCTGCCGATCCGGATTGTCGTCGGTCGCCAGCACCTTGTCGGCCACGTCATTGGCGATCTGGCGCATCTGGCGGGTGCGGTTGACCCTGACCGCCAGGCGACGGAGGTTCTCGATCAGCACGAAACGCAGAAGGGACGGCAGTGCCCAGAGTTCACCAATCTTCAACGGTTCGACCGACTGAAAACCCTGGACGATAGACTTGAACATGGTCGCCGAGACGGAACTGTCGGAATGCGCGACATAAGTCCAAGCCAGCGCCAATGCGCGCGGCACGGTGCCGCCATCGGGCAGCTTCAGGGTCGGCAATTGCCGGTAAAAGCGGCGCGGCAGGTCGCGTTTGACCTGGAAAATGGTTTCCTCGATCAGATAGTTGTTGTCGAGCAGCCACTGCGCGGCCGGCGTGATGGTTTCGCCCCTCGCCTGCGCGGCATTGGTAGACCGGTAGACTTCGAGGATCTTCTTGGCGCTGTCACGGATACGGGCTTGAAAGTCGAATGGTATCAGGCCGAACAGATCCGTCAGATCGCCCTTGGCCAGGCTTTCGCCAAGCAGCCGGAGCCGTTCCTCCGGCAGGAATGTGGATCTTATCGGCTCTTCCGTGATGACTGGGAAGCTCGCGCTTGTCTTCTCGATCTGGGCTAGGTTCGTCTGAATATTCATTGAAAATTCCGTAAGCGGGCACTCAGCGGCGTCACCGCCACGGCAATGGCCCTAAAACCGGTTCGAATGCAATCGGTTGCATCAACCCTAAGCCGAAAGTTTATTTCCGCACCACGACGGAGCGTCATCTTTCGACCAATTCAAAGACGAGCGCCTCTCGCTCCCGTCGGGATCGATCGACGGAGAGGATTCGGGCTTTTTCGTGATGCCAGTGCCAGCTTACGCTATATTTCGCCAGCGTCGCGATCATGTTTGGAAACAGGCGGTAACCGTTGGGGCGAAGCGCGTCAGGCGGCAGCGATTATCCGGATCACGAAAAGGGTCGCATCCGGTGCGGGCTGAACCCGCAAGACAGAGGCGTCCGGCCCGAGCAGCAGGGTGTCGAGCGGTCCGACACGAATAGGCGCGGCGCCGGGGAAAATGGCATGGCCTCTGTGACAAAGGATAAGGGTGGGACCGGCCTCGGCTGGGATTTCCGCAGGCGTCGAAATCGCCAGACGCTCGACCGAATGCAATATGCGGCCGCGGCGGGTCATGACGTTGAGATCGGTGATCGGGCCGGCGATCAGCGCGGCACTCGTCGGCTGGTCGGCTGGAAAGGAAAATGGCTGGGAAGCCGCTGTCACCCGCTGCGGCGGACGGCCCGCGACATCAAGCACGATCCCCTCACCTTCCAGCACCGACAGCGTGCGGTCGATGCCGGCAAAATTGGAGAACGGCCCGCTGCGTTCGACCCGGGCCATCGAGACGCGCCAGTCGAAATCGTCGAGCCCGGCACCATCGGGCGAGACGGCGATCTCGGTCGTCGTACCGCCGCCGTTCTTCCACGGCATGACGCGGTAATCGGTGGCACGAAGGACACGCATCACGTCAGCCGCTATCCGAGAATGCCCGGCAGATTGAGCTGGTGCTCCTTGGCGCATTCGATCGCGATGTCATAGCCGGCGTCGGCATGGCGCATGACGCCGGTCGCCGGGTCGTTCCACAGAACGCGCTCCAGCCGCCTTGCCGCGTCCGGCGTGCCGTCGGCAACGATGACCATGCCGGCATGCTGGGAGAAGCCCATGCCGACGCCGCCGCCATGGTGCAGCGATACCCAGGTCGCGCCCGAAGCCGTGTTGAGCAGCGCATTGAGCAGCGGCCAGTCGGAGACGGCATCGGAACCATCCTTCATCGCTTCCGTCTCGCGGTTCGGCGAAGCGACCGAACCCGAATCGAGGTGATCGCGACCGATGACGACCGGCGCCTTGAGTTCGCCCTTGGCCACCATTTCGTTGAAGGCGAGGCCCAATCGGTGGCGATCGCCAAGACCGACCCAGCAGATGCGCGCCGGCAACCCCTGGAAGGAAATCCGCTCGCGGGCCATGTCCAGCCAATTGTGCAGATGGGTGTTGCCGGGGGTGAGTTCACGCACCTTGGCGTCGGTCTTGTAGATATCCTCTGGATCGCCGGAGAGTGCTGCCCAGCGGAACGGGCCGATGCCGCGGCAGAAGAGCGGGCGGATGTAGGCTGGCACGAAGCCGGGGAACGCAAAGGCGTTTTCAAACCCTTCGTCCTTGGCGACCTGGCGGATGTTGTTGCCATAGTCGAGTGTCGGCACGCCGGCGTTCCAGAACGCGACCATCGCCTCGACATGCTCGCGCATGGAGGCGCGCGCCGCCTTCTCGACCGCGCGGGGGTCGCTGACGCGCTTTTCGCGCCACTCGGCCATCGTCCAGCCCTTCGGCAGATAACCATTGATGGGGTCGTGCGCCGAGGTCTGGTCGGTGACCATATCGGGGCGAATGCCGCGCTTGAACATCTCGGGCACGATCTCGGCGGCATTGCCCAGCAGGCCGACGGACTTCGCCTCGCCGGCCTTGGTCCAGCGCTCGATCATTTCCATGGCCTCGTCGAGCGTCTCGGCCTTCTCGTCGACATAGCGGGTGCGCAAGCGGAAATCGATCGAATCCGGATTGCATTCGATCGCCAGGCAGCAGGCGCCAGCCATGACGGCGGCCAATGGCTGGGCGCCGCCCATGCCGCCCAGGCCGCCGGTCAGGATCCATTTTCCCTTGAGGTTGCCGCCATAGTGCTGACGGCCGGCTTCGACGAAAGTCTCGTAGGTGCCCTGCACGATGCCTTGCGTGCCGATGTAGATCCAGGAGCCGGCCGTCATCTGGCCGTACATCATCAGGCCCTTCTTATCGAGCTCGTTGAATTTCTCCCAGGTCGCCCAGTGCGGCACCAGGTTGGAGTTGGCGATCAGCACGCGCGGCGCATCGGGGTGGGTGCGGAACACGCCGACCGGCTTGCCGGACTGCACCAGCAGCGTCTCGGCCTCGCCAAGCGTCTTCAGCGACGCAACGATCTGATCGAAATCGTTCCAGGTACGCGCCGCCCGGCCGATGCCGCCATAGACGACCAGTTCATTGGGGTTCTCGGCGACATCAGGGTCGAGATTGTTCATCAGCATGCGCAGCGGCGCTTCGGTCGTCCAATACCGGGCATTGAGCTTGTCGCCGCGGGGGCTGCGCACTTCGCGGATGTTGTGACGGGGGTCGGTCATCATTGTCCCTTTCGGATGAGGCGGCGCGTCAGCGCCCGGCCCAGTCAATGGCGGTTTGGAGAATCCGCGTCAGCGTGGCGCGGATCGGCGCGGCGAACGCGGCATCGTAAGGCGCGGGCCAATTGTCCGGTGTGCCCTTCCCGTCCGGCTCGCGCATATAGCCGCGGTTGGAGAGCTCCATCTGCAGCGCATGCACGCCCTGATGCGGCTGGCCGAAATGGCGCGTGATCCAGCCGCCCTTGAAGCGTCCGTTGACGACAAAGGTCTCACCGGTTTCTGCCATGATCTGATTGACCATCGCCTGCAACGCCGGATCAGCGCTCCTGCCGTCGTTCGTGCCGAGGTTGAACACCGGCAGCGTGCCCTCGAACAAGCGTGGCAGCACCGATCGGATCGAATGGCAGTCATAGAGGACAATCTTGCCATGCAAGGTGCGCAACCTGTCGATCTCGGCCTGCAAGGCCGCGTGATAGGGTGCAAAGAACTTCTCGCGACGCTCGTCGATCTCCGACGGTCCCGGCTCTTCACCCTCGCGATAGAGCGGATCGCCGTCGAAGGTTTCGGTCGGACATAGACCGGTGGTTGCCTGGCCGGGATAGAGCGAGGCGCCGGATGGATCGCGGTTGACGTCGATGACTGTGCGCGAGATCGCGGTGTGCACGACGGTAGCGCCCAGACCGCCGGCGAAATCATAGAGATTGTCGATCCACCAGTCGCAATCGCGCCGACCAAGCCATGGCGAGATAAGCCGGTTTTCGAGCCCAGCGAGGTCGATGCCGGTATGCGGGATCGACACCAGAAGCGGCGCCGTGCCTTGTTTTATCGTCAGCCAAGAAGGTGTCATCGCGCAATCCCCGGCAGCGCCACGGCGCTCGCGGCCTTCGCGACTGCACCGCTACGTACGATGGCGATCGCCTTTTCCATGTCGGGGTGGAAGTGCCGGTCATTGTCGAGATGCGGCACCTCGGCGCGAACCAGCTTGCGCACGGCTTCAAGCGCCGCACTCGAGGCCAGCGGCGCATGGAAATCGCACCCTTGCGCGGCGGCCAGCAATTCAATGCCGATCACCGCCGTTGCATTCTCGACCATGCCAATCAGGCGGCGCGCGCCATGCGCGGCCATCGAGACGTGGTCTTCCTGGTTGGCCGAGGTCGGGATGGAATCGACGCTGGCCGGATAGGCCTTCTGCTTGTTTTCCGAGACAAGTGCCGCCGCCGTCACCTGCGGGATCATGAAGCCGGAGTTCAGGCCGGGCTTGGGCGTCAGGAAGGCGGGCATGCCTGACAGCGCGGGGTCGACCAGCATGGCGATGCGGCGTTCCGACAGCGAGCCGATCTCACAGACGGCCAGCGCGATCATGTCGGCGGCGAAGGCGACCGGCTCGGCGTGGAAATTGCCGCCGGAGAGCGCCGTGTCGTCCTCGGCGAAGATCAGCGGATTGTCGGTAACGCCATTGGCCTCGGTTTCGAGCGTATCGGCGGCCTTGCGCAGGACATCGAGCGCAGCGCCCATGACTTGCGGCTGGCAACGCAGGCAATAGGGATCCTGTACACGCTCGTCGCCGAGCCGGTGCGACTCGCGGATGGCGCTGCCGGCCATCAGATTGCGCAGCGCATCCGCGGTCTCGATCTGGCCGCGATGCTTTCTCAACATATGGATGCGCGGATCGAAGGGGGCGTCGGAACCCTTTGCCGCGTCGGTCGAGAGCGCGCCGGCGACAAGCGCCGACTGGTAGAGTACTTCGGCCTCGAACAGGGCGGCCAGCGCATAGGCCGTCGAAAATTGCGTGCCGTTGAGCAGCGCAAGGCCTTCCTTGGCGCCCAATGTCACGGGCTCCAGCCCATGCGAGACGAACGCGACCTTCGCCGGGAAGCGGCCATGCGGGGTAAAGCATTCGCCGACACCGATCAGCACCGCCGTCATGTGCGACAGCGGCGCAAGGTCGCCGGAGGCGCCGACCGAACCTTGCGCCGGCACCACCGGGATGACGTCGTTGGCCAGCATCGCTTCGAGCAACTCGATGGTTTGCGGGCGCACACCGGAGGCGCCCTGCGCCAGGCTCGCAAGTTTCAGCGCCATCATCAGCCGGGCAACGGCAGCAGGCATCGGCTCGCCGACGCCCGCGGCATGCGAAAGCACGATGTTGCGCTGCAGGGTCTCGAGATCCTCGGCGGGGATGCGCACGCTGGCCAGCTTGCCGAAACCGGTATTGATCCCATAGACCGGCTCACCCTTGGCGACGATGCGCGCGACAGCTTCGGCGCTTGCCTTGATTTTTGGGCGGCAGGCACCGTCCAGTTTCGGCACGGCGCCACGGTAGATGGCGCGCCAGTCGGCCAGCGTCGCATTGCCGGGCTTCAGCGTCAGTTCTGTCATTGTCCTCTCCAGATGCGGGCATGCAGCGGGTTGAAGCCCATGCGGTAGACGAGTTCGGCAGGACGCTCGATGTCCCAGATCGCCAGGTCGGCTGATTTGCCTGATACGAGCGTGCCGGTCTCTTCCAGCAGGCCCAGCGCACGCGCGGCTTCGCGGGTGACGCCGGCAAGGCATTCGTCGACCGTCATGCCGAACAGGGTCGCCGCCATGTTCATGGTCAGAAGCAGCGAGGTCAGCGGCGAAGTGCCGGGATTGTTGTCGGTGGCCACCGCTATTTTGACGCCAAGCTGGCGGAACAGGGCGATCGGCGGCTTCTTGGTCTCGCGGATGAAGTAGTAGGCGCCGGGCAGGATCGTCGCCACTGTCCCCGCCTTGGCCATCGCCATGGCGCCAGCCTCGTCCGTGTATTCGAGATGATCGGCCGACAATGCGCCATAATGGGCGGCGAGTTCGGCGCCATGCAGGTTGGACAGCTGGTCGGCGTGGAGTTTTACGGGCAAGCCGAGCGCCCTGGCCTTGTCGAACACGCGAGACATCTGCTCGGGCGAAAAGGCGATGCCTTCACAGAACCCGTCGACGGCATCGGCCAAGCCTTCCGCGGCGACGCCGGGAAGGATCGTTTTGGCGACGAGATCGATGAAAGCGTCCTTGTCGCCCTTGGCTTCCGGCGGCAGCGCGTGGGCTGCGAGACATGTGGCGCGGACCGTCACCGGGCGTTCATTGCCCAGTTGCCGCGCGGCGCGCAGCGATTTCTTCTCGTTGTCGAGATCGAGACCATAGCCCGACTTTATTTCAACGGTGGTGACGCCTTCGGCGATCAGCGCATCGAGGCGCGGCAGCGTCTGGGCAACCAGGTCGTCCTCGCTGGCGGCACGCAAGGATCTGACCGAGGAAACGATGCCACCGCCGGCCCTGGCGACCTCTTCATACGTGGCGCCGGCCAGCCGCATCTCGAACTCGTTGGCGCGGTTCCCGGCATGAATAAGATGGGTGTGGCAGTCGATCAGGCCGGGCGTGATCCAGCGGCCCTCGCAATCGATGATCTCGCCCTGGGCAAACGCCGACGGCATCTCGGATTGCGAACCCGCATAGACAATGCGGCCGTCGCGCGCGGCGAGCGCGCCTTGCTCGACGATACCCAGTCCGGCAGAATTTTCAGCCATGGTCGCCAGACGCGCATTGCGCCACAGGCGAAGCCCCCCTGCCCGGTTTTTGCTCTCTACGGCCATCATCTTTTCCGTTTCAATCGGTGGCGATTATGTATATACATATTGAAACGCACTGCAAGTGTCATCATCGCACACGAGACCGGGAAGCGGAGAGAAAAGTGACCGATATCTTTGCGGAACAGGCGCTTCTTCCCAACGGCTGGCACGACAATGTGCGGATCACTTTCGCCAATGGGCGCATTGCGGCCGTAGAGCCTGGGAGCACCGCGTCGCCTGGTGACGAACGCCATGCCATTCTCCTTCCCGGCATGGCCAATCTGCACAGCCACGCCTTCCAGCGCGGCATGGCAGGGCTCGCCGAGGTGCGCGGGCCCTCCGCCGACAGTTTCTGGAGCTGGCGCGAGGTGATGTACCGCTTCGCGCTGTCGATGACTCCGAACCAGGTCGAGGCGGTGGCGGCGCAGCTCTACGTGGAAATGCTGGAGGCCGGTTTTTCGCGCGTCGGCGAATTTCATTATCTGCACCATGACCGTGATGGACAACCCTATGCCAACCCGGCCGAGATGGCCGAGCGCATCGCTGCCGCGGCCGGCGAAACGGGGATCGGCCTGACGCTGCTGCCGGTGTTTTACGCACATTCCTCCTTCGGTGGTGCCGCGCCAAACGAAAGCCAGCGCCGATTCATCAACGATGTGAATCGGTTCGCCCGGCTTGTTGAGAAAAGCCGGGAATCTGTTCGCTCTTTGAATCAAGCGATTGTCGGCGTTGCCCCGCACAGTTTGCGGGCCGCGACGCCTGAGGAACTCACGGCGGTTGCGGCTATGGCGCCAAACGGGCCGATCCACATCCATGTCGCCGAGCAGGTGAAAGAAGTCGAAGACTGCCTTGCCTGGTCCGGCGCGCGTCCGGTCGAATTTCTGCTTGGGGCTGCCGATGTCGACCAGCGCTGGTGCCTGATCCATGCCACCCACATGACCGATGCTGAAACCATCGGCATGGCCAGGAGCGGCGCCATTGCCGGCCTTTGCCCGATCACGGAGGCCAATCTCGGCGACGGCACCTTTGCCGCGCCTTTGTTCAGGGAGCATGGCGGCCGCTTCGGCGTCGGCTCCGATTCCAACGTGCTGATCGGCCTGCCCGACGAATTGCGACAGCTCGAATATTCGCAGCGCCTCGCGCACCGCGCCCGCAATGTGCTGGCCGTGGCTGGCGGCTCGACCGGCCGCGCGCTGTACGACGCAGCGCTCGACGGCGGCAGCGTCGCGCTTGGCGCCGGCGCATCGCAAATCGCGCCTGATGCATCCGCCGATCTCGTCTCGCTCGACGCCGGCAACCCCTCGCTGGCCGGCAAAACCGGCGATGCGATCCTCGACGCCTGGATTTTCGCCAATGGCAGCAAGGTCGATTGTGTCTGGGTGCATGGCAAGAAACAGGTCAGCGATGGCAGACATGCCAAGCGCGAGGCCATCGCCGAACGGTTTCGCGGCGTGATGATAGCGCTTTCCGAGGGTCCACCCAGATGAGCATGGCTGAACCGACGGAGATAGACGACAGCGAGACCGTCTCGCTGCATCAGCGCATCCTTTCCGATATCCGGGAAAGAATTCTTTCCGGCACCTGGGTGCCCGGCCACCGTATCCCGTTCGAACATGAGCTGACGGCCGAATACAAATGCTCACGCATGACGGTGAACAAGGCTCTGTCCCAGTTGGCCAAGGCAGGTTTGATCGAACGCCGCCGCCGGTCGGGCAGCTTTGTCCGCCAGCCGCAATCGCAGGCAGCCGTGCTGGAACTTCACGACATCAGGATCGAAGTCGAGGCGCTCGGCCTGCCCTATCGCTACAAGCGGCTGGAACGCCTGAAACGGCGCAGCAATGGGGAGGACAGGACGTTGCTCGAACTGTACGCCGCAGGTCCAGTGCTGTGGCTCGAAGGTCTTCATTTTGCCGGCGAACGGCCATTCGCGCTCGAGCAACGTCTGATCAATCTTTCGGCGGTTTCGGAAGCCGGGGACGAAGAGTTTCTGGAAATCGCTGCCGGGCCTTGGCTGATCGACCGCGTGCCGTGGAGCGAGGCCGAGCATCGGATACGCGCCATGAGCGCTGACGAAGCCATTGCCGATGCGCTCGACATCGATCCCGGGGCACCTTGCCTGGTGGTCGAACGCCGCACCTGGAGTGCCGAGCACCCGGTCACCCACGTGCGCTTCATCTATCCGGCGGAAAGCCATACGCTGGTGGCAAGGTTCACGCCGTCGCAGGGGTGAGTGATCTCCCCCTCGTCGTGGGGGGAGATCGGCAGTTCTGGCGTCGCGCCTTTACAGCGCCGCGGTGATAATAATCTCGACCAGATATTCCGGGCCGGCGAGCTTTGCTTCGCCGGTGGCGCGGGCCGGCGTGTGGCCCTGCGGCACCCACTTGTCCCATTCGGTATTCATCTCGGCGAAGGTGCCCATGTCGGCCAGCCAGATGATCGCCTGGACGATCTTGGTCTTGTCGGTGCCGGCCTTGGCCAGCAATTCGTCGATGGTCGCCAGAATATCGCGGGTCTGCGCGGCGACGTTGCCGCCGGGTTCGCCGACCTGGCCGGCCAGGTAGACGGTGTTGCCGTGGATGACGATCTGGCTCATGCGCGGGCCAACATCGATGCGACGAATGCTCATTGCGAGTTCCTTCCGTTGTGGTCGCGCCTCTTTAGAGTCGCCGTCCGCTTCGGGCAAGGCCGGCTGAACCGAAACCGCTTGAGCCAATTGCTCCATCCAGGGCCAGGCGCCTACACGGCGAGTTGAGCACCGCGACGCAATTCCGCCGGATTGGCTTGTTGACTAATGTAATAACATCACATATCCAAACGGCCGCACCTTAGCCGGATTTGGTTTCCCACGGAACGATATGACCCAGACCTGCCTGACATTCCGTGACCTGACGTTAGGCTACAACAGCCATCCCGCGATCCATCACCTCGATGGCGCGATCCGCAAGGGCTCGCTGACGGCCGTGGTTGGGGCCAACGGCTCCGGCAAGTCGACGCTGATGAAGGGTATTGTCGGGGTGCTGAAGCCGATGGCAGGCGAGGTCATTCGCGCGCCGGGCGTGCGGGCGGCCTACCTGCCGCAGCAATCGGAACTCGATCGCTCCTTTCCCGCCCGCGTTGTCGATCTGGTCTCGCTCGGCCTGTGGCCGAAGCGCGGCATGCTTGGCCGCTATACCGGGGAAGATCGTGAGGCCGTCAGCCAGGCTTTGATGGCCGTCGGCCTCGGCGGCTTCGAGAAGCGGCCGATCGACACGCTGTCGGGTGGCCAGTTGCAGCGCACGCTGTTTGCCCGCGTGCTGTTGCAGGATGCCGACCTGATCCTGCTCGACGAACCGTTCAACGCCGTCGACGCCAAGACGGTCGGTGACCTCATTGCCTTGATCAAGCGTTGGCACGGCGAAGAGCGCACCATCATGGTGGTGGTCCATGATCTCGATCTGGTGCGCCAGAATTTTCCCGAAACACTGCTGCTTGCCCGTCAGCCGGTTGCCTGGGGCGAGACCCGGGAGACGCTGAAACCGGAGAACCTGCTGCGCGCGCGCCGCTTCCACGAAGCCTGGGAAGAGAACGCGCCCTGGTGCGAGCCTGACGAGCACGCTCATGACCACGACCATGACCATCATGGCCACGACCACGATCATCACCACGGCGCCGGACCGAGGGCTGCCTGATGGATGCGCTCTACAGTCTTTTCATCGCCCCTTTCGCCGATTTCGGCTTCATGCAGCGGGCGCTGTTCGGCTCGCTGATGCTGTCGCTCGGCGCCTGCCCGATCGGCGTCTTCCTGATGCTGCGGCGCATGAGCCTGTCGGGCGACGCGATGGCGCATGCCATCCTGCCGGGTGCGGCCGCGGGTTTCCTGTTCTACGGGCTGGAAATCCTGCCGATGACCATTGGCGGCCTGATCGCCGGCATCATCGTGGCGCTCGGCGCCGGTGCCGTGTCGCGCTTCACCATCCAGCGCGAGGACGCCTCGATGGCGGCCTTCTACCTGATTTCGCTCGCCATCGGCGTGCTGATGGTGTCGATCCGCGGCTCCAGCGTCGACCTCATGCATGTGCTGTTCGGCACGGTGCTGGCGCTCAACAACGAGGCTTTGACGCTGATTGGCGGCATCGTCGCGGTGACGCTGGTCAGCCTTGCCATCTTCTGGCGGGCGCTGGTGGCCGAATGCCTCGACCCGCTGTTCCTGCGTTCGGTCAGCCGCATGGGCAGCCCGGTGCATTTCATCTTCCTCGGTCTCGTCGTGCTCAACCTCGTCGGCGGCTTCCAGGCGCTCGGAACCTTGCTTTCCGTCGGATTGATGATGCTGCCGGCGGCAGCCGCGCGCTTCTGGACGACGCGCGTCGAACCGATGTGCGTGCTGGCCGTACTGATCGGTTTTGCCTCCTGCATCGCCGGACTGCTCTTGTCCTATCATGCGTCGCTGCCATCCGGCCCTGCCATCATCCTGTCGGCCGGCGTCGTCTATTTCGCCTCGATCCTGTTTGGCACGCGCGGCATCCTGCGCGCCCGCATCATCCATCACCGTCACAGAACGGCCTGATCCCCCGCCCTAAAGGAGACCCGCTTATGCTCAAATCGATCCGTGCCGCCCTGACGATGAGCGTTATAACATTTGCCGCCTTTAGCGCGTCATCGGCTTTCGCCGCGCCGCTGAAAGTGGTCGCCAGCTTCACAGTCATTGCGGATTTCGCCAAGAATGTCGGCGGCGACCGCATCGCGATCACCACGATCGTCGGCCCAGACGGCGACGCCCATGTCTACGAGCCGAGCCCTGCCGACGCGGTGGCCATGGCCAAGGCCGATATCGTGCTGGTCAACGGCCTGCACTTCGAAGGTTTCCTGCAGCGCCTAGTCGATGCCAGCGCCACCAAGGCCTCCATTGTCACCTTGACCAAGGGCGTGACGCCGATCGACTTCAAACCTGAATTCGCCGACGCCGATGCGGCCGAGGGTGCCGGCACCGGCGGCGGCAAGACGGTCACCGATCCGCACGCCTTCCAGTCGATCGCCAATGCCAAGATTTATGTGAAGAACATCGCCGAAGCCTTTTGCGCGGCCGACAGCGACGGCTGTGTCAGCTACCAGACCAATGCCGCCGCCTACACCAAGAAGCTCGATGCGCTGGAAGGCGAAGTGAAGGCGGCGATCCAGTCGATCCCCGAAGCAAAGCGCGTCGTCATCACCTCGCACGACGCCTTCGGCTATTTCGAACATGAATACGGCCTGACCTTCCTCGCTCCGCAAGGCATCTCGACCGATTCCGAACCGTCGGCCGCCGATGTCTCCAAGCTGGTCGAGCAGGTGAAGCAGGACAAGGCCGCGGCCATCTTCGTCGAGAACATCACCAACCCGCGCCTGATCGAGCAGATCGCCAGCGAGACCGGTATCAAGGTCGGCGGCACGCTCTACTCGGACGCGCTGTCGCAGCCCGACGGCCCGGGCTCGACCTATATCGACATGATGCACAACAACATTCGTCAGATCAAAGGTGCCATTCTAGGCAGCTGAATTTGATCCGCACCCAACCGGGCCGTATCGGCCTGGTTGGATTTTCTGGCGCGCCATGTCTATTTGGCAGAGAATTCCGTCGATGCGGATTGCCGTGCCCACCGGGCAATGGCAAGACTGCCGTCAAACCAGATTGCGAGGACATGAGCCATGGAATATCGCCAGATCAGCGAGGACTATTCGGTCTCGGGTCAGATCCAGCCCGAAGATGTCGCCACCATCAAGGAAGCCGGCTTCAAGAGCGTGATCTGCAACCGGCCGGACGATGAGCAGCCCGGCCAACCTTCGGCGGACACGCTCAAGGCAACGGTCGAAGCCGCTGGCCTCGCCTTCCGCTACATCCCGGTGATCAGCGGCCAGATGACCGCCGAGAATGTCAAGGACCAGGCAGAGGCGCTCGACGAGCTCCAAGGCCCGGTGTTTGCTTATTGCCGGTCCGGCGCGCGCTGCACCAATCTGTTCCTGGCGATACAGCAGTCGAAGGGTTAGATCGGCAGCGCCCCGGTTTCCTTCAGCGTCTCCAGCACGATCGCGGTCTTCACATGCTGCACGGATTCATGCGGCAGAAGCACGCCGTTGACGAATTCGGACAATGATTTGAGATCGGGCGTCACCACCTTCAGGATGTAATCCATCTCGCCGGTCAGCGCATGCGCCTCCTGCACTTCCGGCAGGCGCGCCACCAATTCACCGAAGCGCCGCGCATTGTCGCGGTTGTGGGTGGCCAGCGTCACCGAGATGACATTGACCAGCGAGAAGCCGAGCCTGTCGCGGTCGAGCACGGCGCGATAGCCCTTGATATAGCCGTCCTCCTCCAGCCGCTGCCGGCGGCGCGAGCATTGCGATGCCGACAGGTTCACCCTTTCGGAAAGGTCGTTGTTGGTGAGCCGCGCGTCGCCCTGCAAGAGCGCCATTATCTTGCGGTCAAATTGGTCAATGCGCGTTTCATCCATGGTTTTTTCTCACATCATGCATGCTTCACGCATGACATCACCATTTCAAGCGTTTGAATGCAAGCACCATGCACAGGCCCCGCGCTATGATGGTGTTGGATGGCCTTTTAGGCCAAGCAGCTTCCGGAGGAATTATCATGGGTCCCTTCCCACACGACGCCCCGCCCGCCACGATCAGCAAGGACAACCCTGCCGGCACCGATGGTTTTGAGTTCGTCGAATTCGCGCATCCGGAGCCCAAGAAGCTAGCCGAACTGTTCACCCGCATGGGTTATGTGGCGGTAGCCAGGCATCGCACGAAGGACATCACCGTCTGGCGCCAAGGCGACATCAACTATGTCGTCAATGCCGAGCCCGGCTCGCACGCGATGAAGTTCGCCGACAAGCATGGCCCTTGCGCGGCCTCGATGGCCTGGCGGGTGGTTGATGCCAAACATGCCTTCGAGCATGCGGTGTCGAAGGGCGCCACGCCTTATGAAGGCGACGACAAGGCGCTCGACGTGCCGGCCATATCAGGCATTGGCGGTTCGCTGCTCTATTTCATCGAGGCCTATGGCAAGAAGGGCTCGGCCTATGATGCCGAGTTCGAATGGCTGGGCGAACGCGACCCGCGACCGCAGGGCGTCGGCTTCTATTACCTCGACCACCTGACCCACAATGTCTATCGCGGCCAGATGGACAAATGGTGGGACTTCTATCGCAATCTGTTCGGTTTCAAGCAGATCCATTTCTTCGACATCGACGGCAGGATCACCGGCCTGGTCAGCCGCGCCATCACCTCGCCCTGCCGCAAGATCCGCATTCCATTGAATGAGTCCAAGGACGAGACCAGCCAGATCGCCGAATACCTGAAGAAGTACAATGGCGAAGGCATCCAGCACGTCGCTGTCGGCACGGACGACATCTACGCCGCCACCGACAAGCTCGCCGAAAACGGGCTGAAATTCATGCCCGGCCCACCCGAGACTTATTACGACATGTCGTATGACCGCGTGAACGGCCATGACGAGCCGATCGAGCGGATGAAGAAGCACGGCATCCTGATCGACGGCGAAGGCGTGGTCGATGGCGGCACGACCAAGATCCTTCTGCAAATCTTCTCGAAGACCGTTATCGGGCCGATCTTTTTCGAGTTCATCCAGCGCAAGGGCGACGAAGGCTTTGGCGAAGGCAATTTCCGCGCGCTGTTCGAATCGATCGAGCAGGATCAGATCAAGCGCGGCGTGATCAAGGTCCAGGCTGCGGAATAGGCTTCAGGTCGGGCGGATTGTGCGTGGCCCTTCCACGGGCCATGCGCAAGATCAGATTTTGAGCCCCAGCCGCCCGACCTCTTTCTCCCTCAGCTTCATATCATAATCGAGCAGGAACTCGTCCAACTGGGGCGGCGCGACCGAGGTACCCGAGAGCATCGCATGGACCTGGCCGCGATGATGGATGTCGTGCAGGAAGACGTGCGCCAGGATATCGCCAATGCGTTCTGGGATCATGCCGTCCTCGCGCCGGTCGGTGATGACGCTGCGATCGAGATCGGTCTCCGACAGGCCGTCGCAGAAGGCGATCAGCCGCCGGTCGGCCGCAAGCTGAGCCACGCAAAGCTCCGGCGCAGCATCGAAAGGCACGAAGTCATGGTAGGCAGCGGCACCGACGCCGCCTTCTTCGAGAAAATCGAGGTAGAGATGGTCGACCGCGAGGATGTGGTTAAGCGTCTCCTTGATCGACGGAAAAAAGCTGGTGCGTTCGGCTTCGAACTCGCCGGGCTTCAGCGCAAGCACGGCGCGATAGAGCCGGCCGTTCGACCACAAATTGTTGCGCGCCATGCGGCGAAGATGCTCGAGCAGGGTCATTCTGCCTCCTTGCGCTCACCGCTCGTATTTCTCCACCGTCTGCTCGATGGCGCCGAAGATCGAGGCTCCGGTCTTCGACTTCATCTCGATGCGCACCGTATCGCCGAAGCGCAGGAACGGCGTCTTGGGCTCGCCCCCTTCAATGGTCTCGATCATGCGCAGTTCGGCGATGCAGGAATAGCCGGCGCCGCCCGCCGAGACTGGCTTGCCCGGGCCGCCGTCGAGTTTGTTGGATACCGTACCCGAACCAATGATGGTGCCTGATACCAGTGGCCTTGTGCGGGCGGCGTGAGCGATCAGGGCCGGGAAATCGAAGGTCATATCGATACCGGCATTGGCGCGGCCGAACGGCTTGCTGTTGATGTCGGCGAGCAGCGGCAGGTTGACCTTGCCACCATCCCAGGCGTCGCCCAGCTCATCCGGCGTCACCGCGACCGGAGAGAAGGCGGAGGACGGTTTCGATTGGAAGAAGCCGAACCCCTTGGCGAGTTCCGGCCCGGTGAGCGCGCGTAGCGTGACATCGTTGACCAGCATGACCAGCCGGATCGCGGCGCGTGCCTGATCGAGGCTGGCGCCCATCGGCACGTCATCGACGATGACGGCGATTTCGGCCTCCATGTCGATGCCGAAGGCCTCATCCGCCATGCGGATCGGATCGCGCGGCGCTACGAAGGAGTCCGAGCCACCCTGGTAAATCAGCGGATCGGTCCAGAAGCTCGCCGGCATTTCGACGCCCCGCGCTTTCCGCACCAGTTCGACATGGTTCACATAGGCGGAGCCGTCGGCCCATTGATAGGCGCGCGGCAGCGGCGAATGCGCATCGTGTTCGTGGAAGCGAGCTGCCGGCATCGCATTGTTCTCCAGCGATTCCGCGATTGTCGCGAGATGCGGCGAGATCCTGCGCCAGTCGTCGAGTGCCGCCTGCAGCGTGCGCGCTAGGAACGAGGCGTCGGTGTATTGCGTCAGGTCGCGCGAAACCACGACGAGTTTCCCGTCGCGCGTTCCATCCTTCAGCGTGGCAAGCTTCATGCGGTTCCCTCTCCTGAGGCGGCCTTGGCGCCGCTTTGATTTCTTGTCTCACGCATGATCTTTTCCGAAAACCGGTTCGCATTTTTCGCTGACGCGGTCCTTCGGTTCGGGATCATGCTAGCTCCACAACAAGGCCGTCCCGGGCGATCGTCAAGTCGCCGATCCATGTTTTCCTGACGGCGTCGATCCAGTCCGCCTCTCTGATCTCTGCATCGTCGGCCGGAATGAGGTGATTGAGCACCAGCCGCTTCACGCCGGCATCGCCGGCGATACGACCGGCCTCCTCGGCAAAGCTGTGGCTGGCGAGCAGATGTTCCCTGAGCCGCGCGCCATTGCCGGTTCTGGCGACCAGCCGTTCGATGCCTTCTTCCAGCATGGCTTCATGGACCAGGATATCGGCACCTTCGGCGAAATCGGCGAGCGGCGGGAAGAACGCCGTGTCGGCCGAGAACACCACGCTTTTTGCGCCATGCTCGAAGCGCAGGGCAAAGCAGTCGGTCACTGGTGGGTGGTCGACGCGCAGCGCCGTCACCTTCAGGCCGCGTTGCTCGACCACAGGGCCCTCGCCGAATTCGTCTACAGAAACCAATTCGCGAATGTCGGGCCGGCCTTCATCGACGATGCGGATCTCGATATCGAATTCCATTGACTGACAAAAGCGCCGCCAGTGGTGGCCGACCCCAGGCGGGCCGAACACAGTGACCGGCCTCGCCAGGCCAGCCGTCCAGGCGGTGTGGATCAGCGGACCCAGTTCCAGCACATGGTCGGAATGCAGGTGTGTGATGAAGATCAAGTCGAGCGCCTTCAGGCTGACACCGGCATCGACCAGGCCGCGCGTGACGCCAAGCCCGCAATCGACAACGATTGATCGCCCGCCGATCTCGAGCAGCGACGAACTCGGCCACGGTCCGCCCGGCCGCAGCGCAGGACCGCCTTTCGAGCCCAGCAGCACCAGCCGATCCGGTATTGGCTTGCCGCTCAAGACCAGTCGCCCTCGGGCGTGCCGTTGAAGCGTTTCTTCAGGTCGGCCCAGCAATCGATGTAATTGTCCTGCCGGGTTTCGAGTTCGGCGCCGTAGCGGGTGAGCATCTGCGGAAAGCGGGTCTCGAACATGAAAGCCATGGTGTTGTCGAGCTTGACCGGTTTCAGGTCGCCGCGCGAGGCTTTTTCGAAGCCAGGCGCATCCGGGCCATGGGCCAGCATCAAATTGTGCAGGCTGATGCCGCCGGGGACGAAGCCCTCCTCCTTGGCATCGTACTGGCCGTGGATCAGCCCCATGAACTCGCTCATGATGTTGCGATGGTACCAGGGCGGCCGAAACGTATCCTCGGCCACCAGCCAGCGCGGCGGGAAGATGACGAAATCGATATTGGCGGTCCCTTCCTCGCCGCTCGGCGCGGTGAGCACGGTGAAGATCGAGGGGTCGGGATGGTCGAACAGCAGCGCGCCGACCGGCGAAAAGGTCGCCAGATCATATTTGTAGGGGGCGTAGTTGCCGTGCCACGCCACCACGTCGAGCGGCGAATGGCCGATCTCTGTGACGTGAAAATTGCCGCACCATTTCACGATCAGCCGGCACGGCGTCTCCTTCTCCTCGAACCAGGCGCAAGGCGTCTTGAAGTCGCGCGGATTGGCCAGGCAATTGGCGCCGATCGGTCCTCGATCGGGCAGCGTCAGCTTGGCGCCGTAATTCTCGCAGACATAGCCGCGCACTTCGGCGTCGACCAATTCGACCTTGAAGACGAGGCCGCGCGGCAGCACCGCGATCTCACCTGGCCTGAGTTCAATGACGCCCATTTCGGTGACGAAGCGCAAGCCGCCCACCTGCGGCACCACCAGCAACTCGCCATCGGCATTGAACAAATGATCGTCGACCATCGATGTGTTGGCGACATAGACATGGGCGGCCATGCCGGTCTGCCCGAGCACGTCACCGGCCGTGGTGATGGTGCGCATGCCCTGGATGAAATCGGTCGGTTCGTTCGGCATCGGCACCGGATTCCAGCGGTACTGGCCAAGCGCCAGCTCATGATCGCCGACATTGGGGGCGGTCTTCCACAGGGGGTAGCTGGCGGCTTTGAACCGGCCCGTATGCTTGACGCTCGGCCGGATGCGATAGAGCCAGGAGCGCTCATTGGTGCCGCGCGGCGCGGTGAAGGGCGAACCGGAGAGCTGTTCGGCATAAAGGCCGTAGGCCGGCCGCTGCGGCGAGTTGCGCCCCTGCGGCAGCGAGCCAGGCAGTGTCTCGGTCTCGAAGTCGTTGCCGAAGCCCGGCATGTAGGAAAAGGCCATCGCTTCCTCCCGGATTGACCAAACTGGTTTCATTTGTAACCATTGAAAATGTAACTATCAATCTTCCGTTTTCCCGGGTGCGGACAATGGACATTCTCGAACTCGAAAGCTTCCTGCCCTACCGGCTCTACCGTCTTGCCGATGCCGTCAGCCGCGAATTCTCGAAGGTCTATAAGGACCGCCATGGCCTGACCCGGCCCGAATGGCGCACGTTGTCGGGATTGGGACAGCGCGGCACGATGTCCGCGACGGAACTTGGCGAGCAGTCGGCCATGCACAAGACCAAGGTCTCGCGCGCCGTGGCCGAGTTGGAACGGCGGCGCTGGCTGATGCGAACGGCTGACGAGAACGACCGCCGCGTCGAGCACCTGACACTGACCAAGACCGGGCTTGCGGCCTATCGCGAGATGGTGCCGCTGGCGAAGGCGTTTGAGAGGGAATTGCTGGCGAAGTTTGGCGTGGACGAACGTGCGGCGATTATGAGCGGGATGGCGGCACTGGAGATGGCGTTGGAAGGAAAATAGAGTTGATAGGCTGGCAGGACAGAGGGGGGCGAAGGAACTCCACGTCTCTGTCGACGCGTCTCACCAGTCCATCACCACCTTGCCCGAACTGCCGCTCCTCATCGCATCGAACCCAACCTGGAAATCATCGACGCCGATGCGATGCGTGATTAGGCCGGTCACATCGAGCGGGCCCTGCACCAGGGCGATCATCTTGTACCAGGTCTCGAACATTTCGCGGCCATAGATGCCCTTCAAGTGCAGCATCTTGAAGATGACCTTGTTCCAGTCGATCTCGAAGCCGGTCGGCGCTATGCCGAGGATGGCGATCTTGCCGCCATTGTTCATGGTGTCGATCATGTCGCGGAAGGCGGGCGCGGCGCCCGACATTTCGAGACCGACGTCGAATCCCTCGGTCATGCCGAGCACCGGCATGACATCGCGCAGCTTTTCCTTCGAGGCATCGACGACATGCTGGACGCCGAGCTTTTTCGCCAGCGCCAGCCGCACCGGGTTGATGTCGGTGATGACGACCTTGCGCGCGCCGACGCACTGCGCCACCAGCGCGCCCATGATGCCGATCGGCCCAGCGCCGGTGACCAACACATCCTCGCCTACCAGATCAAAGGACAGCGCCGTGTGGACGGCATTGCCCAAGGGGTCAAAGATCGCGGCAATCTCGTCCGGAACATCGTCGGGAATCGGCACGACATTGTGCTGCGGGATCGCCAGATATTCGCCGAAGGCGCCAGGACGGTTGACGCCGACGCCGAGCGTGTTGCGGCACAGATGCCCCCTGCCCGCACGACAGTTGCGGCAGTGGCCGCAGACAATGTGGCCCTCGCCCGACACGCGCTGGCCGACCTTGTATTCGGCAACCGCAGCACCAAAGTCGGCGACCGTGCCGACGAATTCATGGCCGGTGACCATCGGCACCGGCACGGTCTTCTGCGCCCACTGGTCCCAATTGTAGATATGCACGTCGGTGCCGCAAATCGCCGTCTTCTTGACCTTGATCAACACGTCGTTGGGGCCGATCTCCGGCACCGGCACCTCTTCCATCCAGATGCCCGGCTCGGCCTTGGCCTTCACCAGCGCCTTCATCATGTTCGACATTCTTTTGTCCCTCGAATCTCTTGATCCGGAATCGCTTCTCGGCGCCGGCCGTTCAGGAAATCACGCCCAATTCCCTACCGACCGCACCGAATGCCTCCACCGCGCGGTCGATATCAGCGCTGGAATGCGCCGCCGACATTTGGGTGCGGATGCGCGCCTGGCCTTTCGGCACGACCGGGAACGAAAAGCCGATGACATAGATGCCACGCTTCAGCATGCGCGCGGCCATTTCCTGCGCCAGCGTCGCATCACCGAGCATCACCGGTATGATCGGATGATCGGCGCCTGCCAGCGTGAAGCCAAGCTTACCCATCTGGGACCGGAACCGCGCCGCATTGGCATATAGGCGCTCGCGCAAGGCATCACCATTGCGGATCAGGTCGAACACCTTGATCGAGGCGCCGGCGATCGCCGGCATCAGCGTGTTGGAAAAGAGATAGGGCCGCGAGCGCTGGCGCAGCCAGTCGACGACCTGGCTTTTGCCAGAGGTATATCCGCCGGAAGCGCCGCCGAGCGCCTTGCCGAGCGTGCCGGTGATAATGTCCACCCTGCCCTCGACGCCGCAATGTTCGGCCGAGCCGCGGCCGTTTGCACCGACGAAACCAACTGCATGGCTGTCGTCGACCATCACCATCGCGTCGTATTTCTCGGCGAGATCGCAGACACCTCGGAGATTGGCGATGATGCCGTCCATGGAAAACACGCCGTCGGTGGCGATCAGCCGGAAGCGGCAATCCTTCGCTTCCTGCAATCGCGCCTCGAGATCGGCCATGTCGTTATTGGCGTAGCGGAAGCGTTTGGCCTTCGACAGCCTGACACCATCGATGATCGAGGCGTGGTTCAACGCATCCGAGATAACAGCATCCTCTTCGCCAAGCAACGTCTCGAACAGGCCGCCATTGGCGTCGAAGCAGGAGCCGTAGAGGATGGTGTCTTCCAGGCCGAGGAAGGATGAAATTGTCGCCTCGAGCTGTTTGTGCTCTTCCTGCGTGCCGCAGATGAAGCGCACCGAGGCCATGCCGTAGCCGTAGCGATCGAGCGCCTGCGTGGCCGCCGCGCGCAGGTCCGCGCTGTCGGCAAGGCCGAGATAATTGTTGGCGCAGAAATTCAATACTTTCTCGCCGCCGACCTCGATTTCGGCCGACTGCATCGAGGAAATCACCCGCTCGGACTTGTAAAGGCCGGCGGATTTCAGCCCTGCAAGCTCGCTGTCGATATGGGAGAGAAATGCTGCGGTCATGATCAGGCCTCGTTTGACGTGGGCAGACTGTCGTCCCGCCGGCGCAAAAAATCCATCGCAAAAGCGACCGGATCAGGTGGCCGGGCAGCATCAGCCGGGATGCAATGGACGTTGCCCAAGTGACGGCCCGGGAACGCATGGACTGACGAATGCTCAAAAGCGGGCTTGCGGCGAAAGAAGCCGATAACCATTTCGCGATTTCTCCGCGCCTCCCTCTTGCCGGCCGGCCGTCGACTTCCGGTCCTGTTAACGTTTGCAGTTCAATGGTGCTCATACAGAAATCCGTTGGCGAGAGGACCGCCCCCAAACATGTCTCAGCAGCCGGTGCAAACCGTTTCAGGCAAGCTCATACTGCTGATCAAAGCTGGCTACTGGCTGGCGCTGCTGATCATTGCCGCCATGGTGGCGGCCTCCTTCGTCCTGCTGCAGCAGACGATGGCCACGCAGCAGCACAACAACACGCTGCTCGACATCGTCGGCACGCAAAAAACGTTGTCGCAGCGCATCGTTTCCTTGCCAGCGCAACGGGCGCCGCCTCGCGCGACAAGCAGCCAGCGCTGGTCAGCGCGCTGAAGCAGGCCACGGCTGAGTTCGAGACAAGTTATGATCTGCTGCTCAAGCAGACAGGCGCGGATCCGCAATCGCCTGCCAAGCTCGATCCGAAGTCGATCGAGAGCGTGCTTTTCGCCAAACCCTTCCATCTCGACTATTTCTCGGTTGGCCTGATCGCCAATGGCGATCGGCTGGTCTCGGCCTTTGAATCGCAACTCAACCAGCTCGACAATGGGGGCTACAAGGGCGGCGCCGAACGAGTCAACCTCGATGCCTCGGTCGCCAATGCCACGCTGTCGGGCTATGCCGCGCTCGGCCAGCGCATCAGTGCGGATGCCGACGAGCGCTCCGAGAAGCTGCTCACCCTCCATCGCACGCTGTTCTACGCCACCCTCGGTGTCATCCTGCTGGTGGCGCTGTTCATCTTCAGGCCGATGTCCAACGCGATCCTGCGCAAGACACGTGAACTGGTCGATGCGCGCAATTCGATGGCCTTCATCGCGGTGCATGACGGCCTCACCGGCCTGCACAACCGCACCTTCCTGACCGACCATTTCGAGACGCTGATCAAGGGCGCGCATCGCCGGCGCGAACGCCTGGCCGTGGTCCAGCTCGACCTCGACCGCTTCAAGCAGATCAACGATACGCTGGGCCACGCCGCCGGCGACTATGTCCTGGTGGTGACCGCACAGCGCATGCGCGATTCCTGCCGGGCGTCGGATCTGTGCGCGCGGCTTGGTGGCGACGAATTCGTGATGATCCTCAACGGAGCCGGCAACACCGAGGACATCAACATGCTGGCACGGCGCATCCTGGTGCACATCAATGAGCCCATCGTATTCCAGGGCACCACCATCCTTCCGGGCGCCAGCGGCGGCATCGCCGTCTATCCGATCGATGCCGACAATGCGCAAGACCTGCTCGTCCATGCCGATCTGGCGCTTTACTCCGCCAAAAAAATGGGTGGCGGCAACTTCTCGTTCTTCTCAGAGGAACTGCGCCGCGAGCTCGACTACCGGAAGCAGCTCGAACACGACATCAAGGTCGCCATTTCCGAAAAGGCGTTCCAGGTCTATTTCCAGCCGCAGGTCTCGCTGACCGACGGCACCATCAGCGGCATCGAAGCGCTCGTGCGATGGAACCATGCCGAGCGCGGCATGATCTCGCCGGGCGAGTTCATTCCGGTCGCTGAGAAATGCGGCTTCATGCCGGAGATCGGTCGCATCGTGATCAGCAAGGCGATCAACGAGGCCGCTGAATGGAACCGTGCCGGGATTGCCTTCGGGCGGCTTGCCGTCAATGTCTCGGGCACCGAGCTGCGCGAACATGATTTCGATGCGTTTCTGTTCGAGACGTTGGAGAAGGCCGGACTACCGCCACAGAAACTGTCGCTGGAAATCGTCGAATCCGTCATTCTCGACGACGAGAAGACAGGCATCGCGGCGAAGCTGCGCCACATCAGGGCGGCCGGCGTGCATCTGGAACTCGATGATTTCGGCACCGGCTATGCTTCGCTCAGCCACGTCAATCCCAACGAGATCGACCGGCTAAAGATCGACCGCCGCTTCGTCCAGAACATCCACGAGAATGGAGACAACTCCAAGATCGTGCGCGCCATCACGGAGCTTGCCCGGGGGCTGGGCATCTCCATCGTCGCCGAGGGCGCCGAAACAGAGGCGGAACTCGATTCGCTGATGGCAATCGGCTGCGACCAGGTGCAAGGCTATTCGATCGCTTTTCCAATGCCGCATGACAAGGCGCTGGAATGGCTGACCGCCCGCATGCCGAAGAAAGCCAGGCTGACGGTATTGCAGGGAAGTCTGGCGTAGGTAGAGCCCGGCCAGCCTTGACAAGCAGCCGCGGAAATGGCGGCCTGCCCTGATCGCAATGGGATAGCGGCCCCATGACATTCCTTCGGTTTGCCCTGGCAGCCATGTTGATGTCGGCGTTGCCGGCCTATGGCGCGGATCGCACCATCTATCTCACCTTCGACGACGGTCCGCTGAACGGCACAAGCAACATCCTCGACGTCTTGGAGGCAGCGCAGGTTCCGGCAACGCTGTTTATGGTCGGCATGCATGCCGAAGCCAGTTCGTCCAACAAGGCGTTGGTACGGCGCGCCAAGGCGATGCCGCTGGTGACGATCGGCAACCACAGCTACAGTCACGCCTACAATCACTACCGGCACTTCTATGGCGATACGGAAGGCGTGGTTGCCGACATGCTCAAGGCCAATGCCGTATTGGGCCTGAAGCCGGCGGTGCACGCCCGCCTGCCGGGACGCGATGTGTTCCGGCTGCCTTCGATGTCGAAGAACGACAATTCGCTTGGACAGGCGCAAGCCGGGCGTGAGGATCCCGACTATGAGTTTGTCGCGGCGTCCGGCTTTTATCTCTATGGCTGGGACCATGAGTGGGTGCACAAGGATAGCGGCGAGCCGGTCCAGAGCGTCGACCATCTGGTCAGCGAGATCGATCATTTGTTCGGCTATGGCCATTTCGCCAAACCGGGCAAGTTGATCCTGCTCATGCACGACGAGATGTTTCAGGACGGCTTTGACGGCAAGACGCAATTGACCAAGCTGATCACCGCATTGAAACTGCGCCACTATGCGTTTGGAATAATCCAGAGCTATGACGACTGAGCCATCAGGTCGGCACTGCTAGCTCCCCACATTCTCCCGCAACGCCGCGAGCACCTGTGCAAACTCAGCCAGACGCTCGTCGGATAGTCCGGTGCGAAGCCGCTTGTCGAAGACGAGCGCTGCTTGCCGCAACCTCTCGAACAGCGCTTCTCCCGCCGCGGTCAATTCGACCATGTGAACCCGTCGGTTGACGGGGTCGCGCCGCCGCGTCAGCAGGCCCTGCACCTCCATCGCATTGAGATGATGGGTCAGCGTCGCGCCCTGGATGCCGATCATGCCGGCAAGTTCGCGCTGATTGGCAAGCTCGCTCGACTTGACCGACAGCAGCGTGAGCCAGACCGGCAAGGTCCCCCCCGCTTCAACCAAGGCAGCGTCGAAGGCCTGGGCAACAAGCTTGGCGGTGCGGCCGAGATTCATGCCGACCGGCGGGCGTTCAAACGGTGTCATGATCTGACAGTAGAGCAAGCAATGGAAACGTGAAACTCGGCTTCATGATTGACATCTAACCGTTAGATATCTAACTTTGTCTTATTGATGGCATCGCGACATGGTTGCGGCGCGCAGGCGGCGGGCGAATGAGAGGAATGCGGTCATGCAATATGTTTATATCGTCGTCATCGGCCTGCACGTCATGGCCGGCGTCTTCTGGGCCGGCACGACCATCGCGGTTGCCCGGGATTCGGACATCCGGGCAGAGCGGTTCTTCCGGCCGCAAATGGGCGCTGCCGGTTTGGCTTTCCTGACCGGTTTGCTGCTCTGGTATTTCTTTCATGAGGGTGCTTTCGGCTCGATGGAGAAGGTACTGGCGCTCGGCATTTTGACGGCGCTGATCGCCGCTGGCGTGCAAGGCGCGCTTGTGGGCTCCGCCAGCAGGCAGCTTGCCGCCGCCGATGCCGCGACCCAAACGGAGCTGCGCGCGAAAATGACCAGGGGCGAACGCATCGCCGGCGGGCTGCTGGTCATCACCGTGCTTTGCATGGCGACCGCCAAGATGTTTTAGAATCGCACGGCCGGTGAAAGCCGATCATGCGCGGCGCGCAACGGACCAGAGCGGCAGGTGGCTCTCCTTGCAAAGGCCGTTGCGCGCCACCTGATCGTGATCAAATCCTGATCCCGAACCTTATGCCGTCATAGATGGCGGCATGGATGTTGCGCGAGGCGACCGCATCGCCGATGCGGAACACGACGAAGCCACCTTCCGAATTGCGCGATGGGAAGATATCGCCGCCGTTCACCAGCCGCTCATAATCGATCGCGCCGCCATTCCTCGACAGCGGCTTCAGCGACAGATAGAGGTCGTCAAGCGGCGCCGTGCCGTGCTCGACCACCACCTGGTCGACCCTGCGCTCCCCGCGCCAGCCATCGGCAAAATCCGAAGCGAGTTCCGCGACCAATTGATTGCCCTCGCGCCGCACAGAGCGCAGGCGTGTGTTGATGGTGATGGTGACGCCCCTTTCCTGGAAGGCGCGCATGTACGGCACATGGTTCATGCCGCCCATTTCGGGGGCGAAGAACCGCTCTGGCGAAACCAGTTCTAATTTCGAGCCGCTGTTGGCAATCAGTTCGGCCGCGCCCATGCCCTGATGGCCGCCATTATCGTCAAAGAGAAGAACATTCTCGGCCGGCTTGACGCTGCCAGCCATGATGTCCCAGCTCGAGGTGACGAGATTGTCGCCGGAGGCCAGCGGCGGGTTCTGCGGCAGGCCTCCGGTGGCGACGACCACCACGTCAGGCGCCAGGGCCAGGACGTCGTCCTGCTCGGCCCAGGTGTCGTAGCGGATCTCGACACCGAGCCGTTCGAGTTCGGCCAGACGCCAGTCGATGATGCCGATCAATTCCTTGCGGCGTGGGTTCTGGGTCGCCAGACGGACCTGGCCACCCGCTTGTGATGATGCTTCCAGGATCACGACCTGATGGCCGCGTTCGGCCGCGACGCGCGCCGCCTCCAGTCCGCCGGCGCCGGCGCCGACGACCACGACTTTCCGCTTAGGCCCTTCTGTCTTGGCGATGATATGCGGGATATCCGCCTCGCGGCCGGTCGCCGCATTGTGGACGCACAGCGCCTCGCCGCCTTCGTAGATGCGATCCAGACAATAGGTGGCGCCGACACAGGGACGGATCTCGTGCTCGCGGTCCTCCATCACCTTCCTGATGATGTGCGGATCGGCGATGTGGGCGCGGGTCATGCCGACCATGTCGAGCTTGCCGGTGGCGATCGCATGGCGCGCGGTGGCGACATCGGAAATGCGCGCCGCGTGGAAGGTCGGGAACTTCGTCGCCGCCCTCACCTCGCCGGCGAAATCGAGATGCGGCGAAGACCGCATGCCGGTCACCGGGATAACCTTGGTGAGTGCCGCGTCGGTCTCGATCGAGCCACGGATGATGTTGAGGAAATCGATCTTGCCGGAGCCGGCCAGCCGCCTGGCGATCTCGACGCCCTCCTCCTTCGACAGGCCTTTCTCGAAATCCTCGTCGGCGACCATGCGGATGCCGACGACGAATTTCTCGCCGACCGCCGCTCTCACCGCATCAAGCACCATGTTGGTGAAGCGCAGGCGATTGTCGAGCGAACCGCCATATTCGTCACCGCGATGATTGGTGGCAGGCGACCAGAAGCCGTCCATCAGATGGCCGTAGGATTCGAACTCGATGCCGTCGAGCCCGGCTGCCTGGCAGCGCTGGGCCGCCGATGCATAGTCGGCGACGATGCGCTCGATATCCCATTCCTCGATGGTCTTGGGGAAAGCACGATGCGCGGGTTCGCGCACCGGCGAGGCTGACAGCACCGGCAGCCAGTCGGCCTTGTTCCAGCCGGTGCGACGGCCAAGATGGGTGATCTGGATCATCACCTTGCAATCGTGCTCGTGGCAGGCGTCAGCGAGTTCGGCCAGCCACGGCACGATGCGGTCGTCATAGACATGCAAATTGCCGAAGGCGGCCGGGCTGTCGCGCGAAACGATGGCCGAGCCTGCGGTCATGGTCAGCGCCATGCCGCCCTTGGCCTTTTCGGCATGGTAGAGGCGATAGCGCTGCTTCGGCATGCCGTCCTCCGAGTAGGCCGGCTCGTGGCTGGTCGACATCACCCGATTCTTCAGCGTCAAATGCTTGAGCTGGTAAGGTTGGAGAAGCGGGTCGTTGTTGATCATCGTCTTCCTGCCGTTTTAATTTGTGCTAATGAGCGGCAAATCCAAGGAAACCGCTTATGATCGATACCAAAACCCTCACCCAGCTCGGCACGCACGTCGAGACGCCACAGAGCCCCGAAGCTGCGGTCCTGGAAACCGTGCCGTTTTCTCGCGGCGACGGACCGCCGGCGATCGTGCGCTTCACCTGCCCGGAATTCACCTCGCTCTGCCCGGTGACCGGACAGCCCGATTTCGCTCATATCGTCATCGACTACGCACCCGATGCCGCCCTGGTGGAATCGAAGTCGCTGAAGCTGTTCATGACCTCGTTTCGCAACCATGGCGCTTTCCACGAAGACTGTACGGTGATGATCGGACGTCGCATCGTGGCCGCGACCAAGCCGCTCTGGTTGCGCATAGGCGGCTATTGGTATCCGCGCGGCGGCATTCCGATCGACGTGTTCTGGCAGACCGGCGCTCCGCCGGAAGGCGCCTGGCTGCCGGATACCGGCGTCGCCCCCTATCGCGGGCGCGGCTAGTTCGGCCATCATTCGCACTGGTACTGGCTGAGCGCCCATTCGCCGGTCACCGACAAAAGGTCCGATATCTTCCATTCGCCGCCGACCTTCCTGAACTTCCATTCGAGGCGGTGCGGGTTGCCGCCGACGACGAAGGCGACGATGACCTTGGCCTGATCGCCATTGATCGCTTCGAGCGTCTTCAGGCTGTTGTCGATCTCGGCCTTGTCGTAGTCCGCATTGTCGAGCGCCATATTGGGGTCCAGGCACTCGCCCTGCCCGGATTTGCGCAAGGCATCGCTCTTGTCGAGCACGGTTCTGGCCGGGTCGGTGAAATGGCCGCGCTGGGCCGGATCGACCTCCAGGCCGACCTGATCGTAAAACGGCCGCACCACCGCTGTCGGCGATCCCGGCTGGATGGGGGCGGCAGGCTCGCTCGGCGGCCAGGCGACAGGTGGCATCGCCGGCCCCGCGACTCCGCCAGGGGCGGTTGCCGGCGGTGTCCGGCCGTCATCAGGCGCGGTCCCGGCCGGAGCATTTGCCGGCGGCGCGCCCAACAGGCCCTGTGCGGATGCGCCGTTCAAGCCAGCCGCCAGCAGGCACATGGCCGACAATGACAGGAGCGCGCGACCGGCCATTGCTTCACTCCGGATCTTGGCCCGCCATGCATTCGAGCTGGCTCAGCGTCCAGTCGCTGGTCTTCGATGCAATGTCCGATATCTTCCATTTGCCGTCGACCTTCTTCAACGACCAGTGCATTTCGCGCTGCGCATCGTCTCCTTCCGGAAAAAGACTGAAGTTCGCCACCACTTGCGCCGTGTCGCCATCCACCGTCTCGGACAGCTTCAGTGTCCTGGAAAGGGTCTTCTGGTCGAAATCCTGCGCATCGAGGCCGGGGTCGAAGTCGATACAGGCGACCTGATCCGGATTCTTCTTGGTCGCCTGGTCGTTGAGGTCGAACAGTTTCGTCACCGGCTCGGTGAAGCGATCGCGGTATTGTGCGTCGGCCTCGAACTTGACCTGCGGGACATAGAAGAACTTCACGGCGTCGGAAGCCGGACCGGCCACGGCGGCGGCGGGCAAGGCTATCGAAAGGGCGGCAAGGAGCACTGTCGGTCTCATGCAGAATCTCCGGCTTTTCATGGCTTGAAGCAACCCATACCACGCATCCTGCATATCGGCTTTTTTGCGGTTCATGAAGCCCGCTTGCGCACGCATCACGGCGGAAGCGGGTCATCTCGACGGGACGTGCAGGCGAAGCTTGCACTCAGAGGCCGAGCGCTGCCTTGCGTCCGTCATGGATGGCGAATGCCACCTGCCTGGAAGCGGTACAATCACCAATCGAAGTGTGGGCAATCTTGCGCCTTTCGAGTTCGATGGAAAGCATGTCGGCGGCCATATTCGTCGTGGCGAAGACCAGCGCATCGGCTTCGATCTCCTGCTCGGTTTCATCGAGCAGCGAAGCGACCCTGGCCATCCTGCCATCCCAGTGAACGACGGCGCTCTCGGTCACAAACCGCACCTTCAGCTTGGCGAGCGCCCGCCGCAGCGGCGCGTCGACGGCCATTCGCTGAAGCTCTTTGCCAACCAGGGCGTCCGGTGTCACAAGCGTCACATTGTGACCGTCCTCGGCGAGTTTCCAGGCGGTGCCGCAGCCTTTCCAATTGCCGCCATCGTCCAGCAACAGAACATTTTTTCCCGGCCTCGCCTCACGGGCCATCACCGCTTCGGCCGAGAGCACCGGCCCGCCGCCTGGAATGCTGTCCCACTGTGGCAAGGCCCGCTGGAAAGCGCCGTCTGGCGGCATCGAGCCGGTCGCGACGATGACGTGATCCGCGCCTTCGCGCTCGACATCGTCGGCTTCGACATACTGCCCGTAGCGGATGTCGACCTGAAGCTGGCCGAGCTGGCGCTCGTACCAGTCCATCAGATCCAGAATCTGGGCACGGCGCGGCTGCAGGCCCGCAAGACGGAACTGCCCCCCAAGGCGATCGGATGCCTCGGCCAGTGTCACCCGGTGACCGCGCTCGGCCGCGGCGCGCGCCGCTTCGAGCCCGGCCGGGCCGCCGCCGACGACCAGCACGCGCTTCGGCTGGGCGGCCGGAGCGAAGCGGTCTCCGCCCCACTCCCATTCCCGCCCCGCGGATGGATTGATGACGCAGCTGATCCAGTAATCACGGCTGCGCCGGCCCCAGCACATCTGGTTGCAGGACAGGCAGCCGCGAATGTCCTGCGGCCGCCCGGCGGCGGCCTTTGCAGCCAGATGCGGATCGGCGATCTGGCCGCGCACGATGGAAACGAGATCGGCACGGCCTTCGCTCAACACACTCTCGGCGTTCTCGGGGGTGCGGATATGGCTCTCGGCGGTGATCAGCGCGTGACGCACGGTGGATTTGAGCACGGACGCCAGGTCGGCACCGAGCTTTTCCGGGTAAACAAAGGTCGGCATGATCTTGTAGAAGTCGAAGTAGGAACCCGTTCCGCAAGTCACATAGTCCATCAAGGTATCGCGGTCGTGGAGGTCGATTATCTCGGCCAGCGCTTCGCGCTTCAGCGCCACTTCGACTTCCGGCTCATCGTTGATCGCAAGACCGATGATGAAATCGTCGCCGCATTCCCGGCGAATCCTGGTCATCACCTCACGGCTCATCCGGGTGCGGTTTTCAAGGCTGCCGCCCCATCGGTCGTCCCGGCGGTTCGACCAGGGTGTCCAGAACTGGTCCAGCATCGAATGGTACGCCGCCCAGACCTCGACGCCGTCGAAGCCGGCTTCGCGGCAACGGCGCGCCGCCTGGACAAAGCCGTCGATCGTTTCTTCAATCTCGGCTTCGGACATCCGATGCGAACCGTCGGAATCGTGGTAGCTCGGCAGGCCGGAAGGCGACCAACCGGGGTGAAACGAGTTGTCCGCGTCCGCGTGCTGGCCGACATGGTAGAGCTGCTGGATGGCGACAGCGCCGTTGCCGCGAATTGCCTCCGTCACCTTGCGAAAATGCGGGATGACGCGGTCATCGGACGGGCTGAAGTTGCCACGGGTAAGCACGGCGGCCTGATGCACAGGCATCGGCTCGACCACGATCATGCCGGCTCCGCCGATGGCGCGTTCCGCGTAATAGCCGACATGCCGCGCGGTCGGCAGCCCCTCCACCGCCATGTTGGCGGTATGGGCTCCGAACACGATCCTGTTGCGTAACGTCTTGCCGCGCAGAGTGGCCGGCGTGAACAGCCGGTTGAAGACCCGCCCAGACATGCACCGCTCCTTCAAAGCCTTGGCGGCGGCACCCAGGCGCCAGCGCTCGCAACCAAAGTCGATTCTTGCCGGAAAGCCGGCACCTCGGGGGTGCCGGCTTTGCCGCGATCCTTGAAGCTAGGCGTCCAGCCAGACGTTCTGGAGATCCATTTCGAAGGTCTGGTGGACGCCGTAGTTCTTCACCTTCTTGTTCGTATGGCTGTAGAGCTTCTGCCAGAACGGCTGGATGATGACGCCGGAGTCCTGCAGGATCTGCTCGACATCCTTCATCACCTCCTTGCGCTTGGCGACGTCGATCAGCGAGAGCGCCTGCTTGAGCTTGGCGTCGAAATCGGGATTGGAATAAGCCGATTCATTCCACGCCTCGCCGGTGCGATAGCCCAGCGCCAGCACTTGGACACCGAGCGGGCGCATGTACCAGATGGTCATCGAATAGGGATATTTCGTCCAGTCGTTCCAGAAGGTCGAGCCCGGCAGCACGGTGCGCTTGACCTTGATACCGGCGTCGCGCAGCTGGCCGGCAATCGCGTCGCCGGTGTTCTTCTGCCAGTCGTCCTCGATGGTGATCAGCTCGTGCTCGAAGTCGGCCTGGCCGGCGTCCGCCATCAGCTTCTTGGCGCCGGCTGCATCGCGCTCCTTCTTGGGCAGGGCATAATATTCGGGATGGATCGGGCTGACATGGTGGTTCTCGCCGACCGTGCCCCGGCCATTATAGCCGAGTTGCAGCACCGCGTTGTTGTCGACCGCCATCTGCAGGGCATTGCGAACACGCTGGTCGTCATAAGGCTTGTGCGTAATGTTGGTGCGGGCAACCAGCGTGGTGGCGGTCGCGACCTCCGATTTCTGCAGCCCCATCTTGTCGAGAATGTCGATGAAGTCGGCGGGCGACTCGAAATTGACATCGACCTCGCCGGAGTCGAAAGCGTTCACCGTGGCGTTGAAATCGGTGCCGTAATCGATGAACTCGACGCTGTCGAGCGGGGCTTCGCCACCCCACCACTTGCCGTTCTCGCGGCGCTTGACCACCGCCTTCTGGCCGACGTCGTAAGAGACCAGCTCGAACGCTCCCGTGCCGATCGGCTTCTTGATCGGATCGGCGCCATCGGCATCGAAATTCCGGTGCACGATAAGGGCGGGGTAATCGGTGAAGTTCGGAATGAGCGAAATGTCGGGCTCGCTGAGCTTCAGCTTGACCGTATTGTCGTCGACCTTGGTGATGGCACCGTCCCTGGCCTTGCCGGTCTTGGCATCGATCAGCGCACCGACCCGCGCCGCCATCGAGTTGCCGGCGACCCCCTTCTCGCACCAGCGCGTCACATTGTGCACCACGTCATCGGCATTGAAGGCATCGCCATTGTTCCAGGTGACGCCCTTGCGCACATGCAACGTGTATTCGGTGGCGTCGTCGTTGATGTCCCAGCTTTCGAGCAGCACCGGCTCGAAGGTAAACTGTCTGGTGTAGCGAACCAACGGCTCCAGCCAGCTGCGCGAGATGTTGGCCAGTTCCACCCAGTCGTAAGTACGCGGATCCTTCTGCGCTTTCACCGCCATCGAGACGTGTAGCGTCCCGCCCTTCTTCGGCTCCTCGGCCAGAGCTTGCGTCGGCGCGGCGAGGCCGATCATGCCATAGGCAAACGCCGTCGATGCGCCAAGCGCGCTGGCCAGCGCCAGGAACTCGCGCCGGTCCATGCGACCCGCCCGCGCCTCCGTTGCCATCGCTTCGATAGCCTGCGGCACACGATCGCCATTGCTTCTGAAAACCGTCATGTCACTCTCCCCTTGTTGTTCCCGTCAGGTCTTTGTCTGTTGTTTTTCAACTAACGCTGTCGGGCAATTTTTCCTCGCGCCGCGCGATCAAATCCTTGAGACCGTCGGCGATGCCTTCGTCGAGTTTCGGCTCCTCATAATCGGCGAGCATGTTGCGCGCCTTCTCGCGGCCGCGCGTGTCGTGGTCCTTCGCCCCTTCCGCCTTCCATTGTTCGTAGGAGTTGAAGTCCATGATGCTCGGCATGAAGAAAGCCTTCTCGAAATGCTCGAGCGTGTGCTGGGTGCCGAGGAAATGGCCTTGCGGCCCGACCTCGCGGATCGCCGCCATCGCCTCCTTGAAATCGTCGAAAGGCAGGCCGCCCGCGTATTTGTACCAGCCGACGAGCTGTTCGCAGTCGGTGGCGAATTTCGAGTAACCGCAGGTGAGACCTGCTTCCAGCCAGCCGGCCGAATGCCAGATGTAGTTGGCGCCGGCAAGGATGGCGGCATGCATCAGCATGTTCGCCTCGTAGCCGGCCTGGGCATCGTTGAGCTTCGAGCCGACATGGAAGCCTGACGTGCGCCACGGCAGTTTGTATTTCCGCGCCAGAGCACCCATCAGATACATCATCTGGGCGGCCTCCGGCGTGCCGCCCATCGGAGCGCCGGTCTTCATGTCGACCGTGACCATGAATTGGCCGTAGATCTGAGGTGAACCCGGACGGATGAGCTGGGTGAAGGCCACCCCGGCAAGCGCCTCGGCGTTGACCTGCGCAACCGCGCCGACGGCCGACGCCGAGGTCGAGGCGCCGCAGAGCGCGAAGGGCGCCAGGATCAGCGGCTGATTGTGGCGCGCATACACCCTCATGGCGTCCAGCATGGTGGCGTCCCAGACCAGCGGCGAATTGCAGTTGGTGATTGCAACCAGTACCGGATTATCGCGGACGAATTCCTCGCCGAACACGATGCCGGCCATCGCCATCGTATCTTCCGCCCGCTCCTTGGACGTCACGATGCCCATGAACGGTTTGTCGGAATACTTCAGCGCCGAATGGATGATGTGCAGGTGCCGCTTGGGCACGGCGATTTCCATCGGCTCGCAGATGATCGAACTCGACGAGTGCAGCGCCGGCGCCATGTAGGCGAGCTTGTGGAAATTGTTGAGGTCGGCAAGCGTGCCGTAGCGCCTGTTGTTGTCGAGGTCGCGCACATAAGGCGCGCCATACATCGGCACGAAGATCGAGTTCTTGCCGCCGACGCGCACCGTGCGCTGGGGATTGCGCGCGTTGAGCGTGAACTCGGAGGGAACCTTGGAGACGAGTTCCATCAGCAGCGCGCGATCGATGCGGACCCGCGTTTCCCGGACATCGGCACCGGCCGCCTTCCACAAGGCGATGGCCTCGTCGTCGCGGAATTCGCAGCCGACCTCTTCCAGGATCGAAAGCGACTCCTCGTGGATCAGTTCCACCGCCTCGTCCGGAACCAGTTGGTACACCGGGATCTGGCGAACCAGGGTTGGGAACGACGCGACCGGAGCCCCACGAAGCGCCTTGCGCCCGAGACGGCCACCGCCACGGCGATGGGTCGGTTCGGTCAATTCAGCGGCGGGTGCGTTCATGAGACCTCCTGGCGTCCGTTCCAGCCAAGTTAGCGAGGTGAAATATAGCTGTGACGCTGGAAAATCCTGATCTCTTGTATAAGCTGTGCTTATGCGAAGCCTGCGCCACCTCCTGCCGTCCGCCGGCAGCCTGATCGTCTTCGAGGCGGCGGGCCGGCTGTCGAGCTTCACCGCCGCCGGGCGGGAGCTCGGCATGACGCAGGCGGCCGTCTCCTATGCGGTGCGCGGACTGGAAGAGCAGCTCGGCGCCAAGCTGTTCCAGCGCCGCCACCGGCAGGTCAGCCTGACGGAAGCCGGCGAGCGGTTCCATGCCGACGTCTCGCTGGGCTTGTCGCATATCCGCAAATCCGCCGAGGATCTGCGCCTGCAGGCGACCGGTGGCCATGTGACGCTTGCCGCCTCGACCGCTTTCGGTTCCTTCTGGATGATGCCGCGCCTGCAGCAGTTCCGCGACGAATTGCCGGGCATCGACCTGCGCATCCAGACCGCCGACCGCGATCTCGACATCATCGCCGAAGGCATCCCGCTGGCGGTGCGCGGCGGCGAGCCCAGGGAATGGCCGGACTACCACTCGCTGCCGCTCGCCGACGAGGAGATCTTCCCCGTCGCCGGCACCAGCTATCTGGCCAAATTCGGCATGCCGGGGAGCGTCGAGGAACTGGCCACGCACCGTCTCATTCACCTCGAGGAGCCGTATCGTGAAGCGGCAAGCTGGGACGAATGGTTTCAGTCGGCCGGCGGCAGCCTCAGCAATACCGCGCGAGGCCTGCGCATCAATGATTATGGCCTGGTGATCCAGGGGGTCATGGAGGGGCAAGGCATTGCGCTGGGCTGGCGGCACCTTGCCGAGCGGCTGCTGGCGACGGGCCTGCTGGTACCGGTGACGAACCACGTGCTCAAGACCGGCAAGGCCTTCTATGTCGTGTGGCCGAAGAACCGCGAGCTCTCGGACAATGCCCGCAAGGTAAGAGACTGGCTGGTCGCGCAGGCGTAAAGTAGCCTCGCACGCACCGACCGAATCCGTGTAAGATCAGATCATGCCCATCCGACAGCTTTCCGAAACGATGATCAACCAGATCGCCGCCGGCGAAGTCATCGAGCGTCCGGCAAGCGTGGTCAAGGAACTGGTCGAGAACGCGCTCGATGCCGGTGCAAGCAAGGTAGAGGTCGTCACATCGGGCGGCGGGCTGAATCTTATCCGCGTCACCGACGACGGCTCCGGCATTCCGGAGCAGGAGCTGGCGCTGGCGATCGCGCGTCACTGCACGTCCAAGCTTGCCGAGGACATCCACGACATCCGCTCGCTCGGTTTTCGCGGCGAGGCGTTGCCGTCGATCGGCTCGGTGTCGCGGCTGTCCATCCGCTCGCGCACGGCCTCGGGCGACAGCGCCGCGGAGATTGGCATCGAGGGCGGTCGCGTCCTGCCGGTGAAGCCGGCGGCCGCCAATCGCGGCACCACCGTCGAGGTGCGCGACCTGTTCTTCGCCACGCCGGCACGGCTGAAGTTCATGAAAGGCGAACGCGCCGAAAGCTCGGCCATCAGCGACATCGTCAAGCGCATCGCCATCGCTTTCCCCACAGTGCGTTTCAACCTGGCCGGGTCCGACCGCACGACGCTGGAACTGCCGGCGACCGAGTACAGCGCGGAAGGCAGCCTGCGCCGCGTCGCGCAGGTGATGGGCGCCGACTTTCCCGACAATTCCATTGCCATCGACGCGATGCGCGAAGGCGTGCACCTGACCGGCCATGTGTCGATCCCGTCCTTCACCCGCGCCAACGCGCTGCAGCAATACGCCTATGTCAATGGCAGGCCGGTGCGCGACAAGCTGATCGCCGGCGCCATTCGCGGCGCCTTCGCCGATGTCCTGCCGCGCGACCGCCACGCCGTGACCGTGCTGTTCCTGACGCTCGATCCGGCCATCGTCGACGTCAACGTCCATCCGGCCAAGGCCGATGTCCGCTTCCGTGACCCGGGTCTCGTGCGCGGACTGATCGTCGGCGCGATCCGGCAGGCGTTGGCCGATGCCGGCATCCGCTCCGCCACCACGGGTGCCGCCGGCATGATGGCTGCGTTCCGTCCGGGCGCCGCACCCTATGATCACGGCGGCCCGACAAATGGCCATCGCAGCTACGAAGCAGCCTTCCGCGCGTCCGGCCCCGCGGGTTTCGACCCTTCGCGCTCGCCGCAGCGACCGCTCGACATGCAATTCTCAAGCGCCGGCTTTGAACGCGGCAATGCAAGAACCGCCGGCTTCGGCGAGAGCGACCAGGCGGCGTTCGATGCCGACCCGCTCGCCAGCGCCGATGCGCGTGCCGGGCAGAATGAGGCAACCGAGACGCTGCTCGGCGCGGTGCTGGGTGCGGCGCGCGCCCAGGTGCACGAGAACTACATCGTCGCCCAGACCAGGGATTCGCTCGTCATCGTCGACCAGCACGCGGCCCATGAGCGGCTGGTCTATGAAGCGCTGAAGAACGCCCTGCACTCGCGGCCAGTGCCCTCGCAGATGCTGCTTCTGCCCGAGATCATCGACTTGCCGGAAGAGGACGCCGAGAGGCTCGCCATGCATTCCGAAACGCTCGCCCGCTTCGGCCTCGGCATCGAGCGTTTCGGCCCGGGCGCGGTTGCCGTGCGCGAGACGCCGTCGATGCTGGGCGAGACCAATGTCCAGCAATTGGTGCGCGACCTCGCCGACGAGATCGCCGACAACGACACGGTCGAGACGCTCAAAGGTCGGCTGGACAAGATCGCGGCGACCATGGCCTGCCACGGCTCGGTGCGCTCCGGCCGGCTGCTCAAGGCCGAGGAGATGAACGCGCTGCTGCGCCAGATGGAGGCGACGCCGGGCTCAGGCACCTGCAATCATGGCCGCCCCACCTATATCGAGCTGAAGCTGGCGGATATCGAAAGGCTGTTCGGGCGGCGGTGAACCGGCCCCAACGGGCCAGCCCTCATTTCATCTGCTGATATTTCCTTGTCCGTGAATTGAAGACGTAATCGACCACGGTTCCGGCACCGCCGCCTCGAAAATTCACGGAAATGACGTCCTTGCCTTGCTCCACCCATTTCTGGACGTTCATGTAGATGATCGTCTTCAGCATGCCGGCACTGCAAGCGTCGTCATCGGCGAAGGTAATTTCCTGGACAACCTTGCGGCTGCTCTTTCTGATGATCTGCACTTTTTCCATGCAAAGGCCGCCACCGGTATTCGTGTAAATTCCCGAAAACCTGTGGATGGCTGTCTGCGCCCAGAAGGGAATCTCGACAGTGCCGTCGATCTTTTCCTCGCCGGTGTCATCCAGGCTCGCGATTTTCTTGAGCGTGACGGGATATCTATCCGTGCCCTTGCTCCAGCTTCCCGTCGCAACGCCATCGTTGAGGTCCAGGGAGAATGGGCACCTTGTGGTGTCGACAGGGGGCGTCGGTCCCTGCACTATTATCCGATAAAGCTCCTTATCGTCTGAAATCTCGCAAAGCGCGAACCTGGTACCACTGACCGTGCCATACAGCGCAATCGGGATTTGCTTCGCGTCGTAGAAGTAACTTCCATGGACCTCTGGCGCGCTGCCTAAGCTGTCATATGTCTGTATGGAGAAATGGATAGGAGATGGCCCGAGGAAACCCTCGTAGTTTTCCACGTGGTACCAACCCGCAACGGCTTTTGCGTTGAGCAGCAACAAGCAAACGACCGTTGAGATAAAACGTCTTCCCATCCCAACCCTGCTGCGCTCCGCGACGGCAATCCGCCAAGACTGCGTGACAGTTGCCTTGCGTCGCGGCAGCCGTCAACTGAAATCCGTGGTTCCTGATAAGTCAGGGAAAGATCGCAACCTTTTGAATTAGCGTTTCAAATTCACCACGATAACGCCGCCGAGCGCCAACGCGCCGCCGAGAATGCCGAGCAGCGTAGGCACTTCGCCCAGCCAGAAGAAGCCGATCAGGGCCGACATCGGCGAGACCAGGTACAAGAAGTTCGAGGCACGCGCCGCCGGCAGACGCGACAGCGCGGTCGCCCAGGCCGCATAAGCGATCAGGCTTGGCACGATGCCGAGATAGATGACGGCGCCGAGGCCGGCGGTGTTCGCGACGGCGGCCTGCTGCAGAGCAGCGGGCAGGAAGGGCGCCAGGCAGAGCGCGCCGAGCACCATGTTGGACGCCGCGATGGTCAGCGGATTGTGGCGGGCAAACAGCGGCTTCTGGACGATGGTGTTGACGGCCGAGCAGAGTGCCGAGCCAAGCACCAGCAGCGCGCCGGCATTAAAATGAAGGCCATGCCCGTCGGCGACGGCGATGATGCCGATGCCGGCGAAGGAAATGACGGTACCGATCCAGGCCAGGCCCGAGAAGCGCTCGCCAAGCAGCGCCATCGCCATGATGGCGGTGAAGATAGGGCTGACATTGATGATGAAGCCGGCTGCTCCGGCCGAGACGGTCTGCTCGCCGAAATTGAGCATCGCCGTGTAGAGCGCGACGAAAATGGCGCCGCCGAAGGCGAAGCGCCAGAAATCGGCGATCCTGGGCAGCGCCGGACGCTTGACGGCAAGGAAGATGGCAGCAGGCACGGCGGCTATGGCAAAGCGCAGGGCGCCAAGCTCCAACGGCTGGAAAGCGGCGAGCCCGGCCCGGATCGCCGGGAAGGCGGAGGCCCAGCCGATCACCGTCAGCGCCACGGCGATGGCGGCCGTGGTGTCCATCCGCTGTGTCGAATTCAACGTGCCTGTGGTTGCGCTCATCTCATTGCCCTCGGATTCTTCAGTCTCGGCAGCAGAAAACGCCCTTTCAGGTCAATTGACAAACGACCAAATCGAGGGTCACCTGTGAGCATGGATCACAGCTCGAACAGTATGCTGCCGCTGGAGACATTGCGCGCCTTCGACGCGGCGGCCCGGACGGGAAGCTTTTCGGCCGCCGCTGAAAAACTCAACCTCACCCATGGCGCCGTCAGCCGGCAGATCGCCAAGCTCGAGGACTGGCTTGGCCTGAAGGTTTTCGAACGCGGCGCGCGCGGCGTGTCGCTGACCAACGAAGGCAATCGCCTGCATCTCAGGACCACCGAAGCCTTTGCGCTGATATCGGTCAATTCGGATCGGTGGGTGGAGCCGCGCGGCACCGCCGTGGTGCGCCTGGCCTCCATTCCATCGGTGAGCGGCTTGTGGCTGATGCCGCGCATGGCAACGCTGGAAAACGACCCTACCCGCCTGCGCATCGTGCTCGACGTCGACAATCGTCAGGCCGATCTCGCCGACGAAGGCATCGATCTGTCGGTCCGCTGCGGTCGCGGCCGCGTCCCGGGCCGTGTCTCGGTGCAACTGTTCGAAGAACTTCTCTTCCCGATCGCCTCGCCGGGCCTCGCACGAGAGATCGGCGGTGGCGACCCGGCCCGGTTGCTCAAATTCCCGCTGATCAACGATTCCGACGCTTCGGGCTGGCGCGCCTGGTTCGCCGCGCAAGACATGGATTACCGGCCGCGCCCGCAAGACCGCCGCTTCGAGGACTACAATCTGGTGCTCGATGCCGCAGCCCATGGTCTCGGCATCGCGCTGGCGCGGCCACCGCTCACCGAGCACCAGATAGAATCGGGGCGCCTCGTCGCCGTCGACGATCGCACCGCGCTCAATCCCGTTTCCTACTGGCTGGATCGTCCGGTCGGCCGACCGCGGGCGGCCGCCGCCGATCTCGCCAGGCGCATTGCCGAACAGGCCGGGCTTGCTTCGACAAGGCTGGAAGCTTTCCTGCAGGATAACGATTAGGCTGCGACAGGTCTCGGACATAATGCGTGGCGGTCCCCTGTCGGAAATCGCGTGATACCTGCTTAACGGAACAGAAAAAGCACAATCATGGTGGTCGCGGCCGAGACGATGGCCGTCACGATCGATATCGTCCACAGCGACGACGGAGCTGGCTCGGATCGTGGAGCATGGCCCGCCGGTCGGATGGAGGCGCCGCGCGGTTGCGGCGCGTTGGCGTTGGCCGCGACCAGCACCGCGGCGGAAGCGACCGCGGGCGAAAATGTGGACGAGGCCGAGGCCGGCGCCAGTTTGGGCGTGCTGTCGGTGTCCGTTGTCTGCGGCGGGGCGAAGCCGCGCGAAGCCTGATCGGTGTCCGTCCCTGTTCCACCCGTCGAGGCTCGTGGCGGTGCATGGTGGGTGGCGGCGTCAAGTTCCATGACGGCCCGGTAAGCATCCTCGATCTCGAAGGATGACAGGCGTTGCGACGTCTGAGCGGCCGGTCGCGGCAGCGAGCCTTGCAGCGCCTGGGCGGCGAACTGCGCCGATTGCACCATCGCGGGCGCTGGCGGCTGGACGAGCGCCTTGACCAGCGCCGCGGTCGCCGGGTCGGCCTTGAGGGAAGGCACCGGCTGGAGCGTGAGTGCTTCTTTCAGCAAAGACGGCATGCTTGCATTGGCGATGTCCATGGCGCTTCCTGACAACCATTGTGCCAAAGGGCAATATTACATGAGCATTGCGCCAAGCTTGACCTTGCCCACGATTTATGGCGATTGAATCCCAATGAACTCAAGTACCACCGCATGATGAACCGTTTCGAAGGCCCGGGCGGCAAGGAAGCCCGCATCCGCTATCTCGATGGCGATTTCCAGGTCACCAGCCCCGGCTCGTTCGTACGCTGCGCGGTGACAGGCGAAAACATCCCACTGGACGAGCTGAAATACTGGAGCGTTGCCAGGCAGGAGCCCTACGTGAACGCGAGCGCATCGCTGCGCCGCGAAATCGAGGTGCATCCGGAACTGCGCAAGCGGGGTTAGCCTCTCAGCTTACGCTGGCGCCAGGCATCGAGCGTTTCCTCGATGATGCGTTCGGGAACGTGATCAAGCTCGAAAATCGTGTCGATTTCCAGCACGTCGAGACGGCCGAGAAAATCCTGCGGGGCGCCATGGCGCAACCGGGCGGCGTCCTTGGCGGTGGTGATCAGGCCAAGGCCTTCGGCCCGCGCCGTCGCGGCCAGTTCGGCGAGCTCGTCCTCGGCGTAAAAGTGATGGTCCGGAAAGGGCCTGGACAGGATCACTTCGCCGCCGGCCTCGCGCACCGTGTCGAAGAACTTTTCGGGATGACCGATGCCGGCAAAGGCCAGAAACCGCTTTCCGGCAAGCCCCGCCTTGCTGCTCGGCTCCGTGTGGGCCTCGAAGATCGGCCGGCCGGCACGCGCTGCCCGGCGGACCACGGCATCGGCGGCGGTGCCCTCGCCCATCTTCAGCAGCCCGCTGGTGAAGACCAGCTGGTCGACGATTTTGGCCCTGAGCGGACCGCCCGGGATGACGCGGCCATTGCCGATCCCATAACGGGCATCGACCACGACCAGCGCATAATCGATGTGGATGCGCGCGCTCTGGAAGCCGTCGTCCATGATCAGGAAATCACAGCCGTGCTTTTCCAGCAGCAGCCGGGCGCCGGCGGCACGGTTCGGCGTCACTGCAACCGGGGCATGTTCGGCCAACAGAAGCGGCTCGTCGCCGACGTGCTTGGCGCTGTCATGACGGATATCGACGACATGCGGTTCGGCGAAGGAACCGCCATGGCCGCGCGACAGGAAACCCGGTTTCAGCCGCATGCGCTTGGCCTGTTGGGCGAGCGCGATCGCCACCGGCGTCTTGCCGGTGCCGCCAACGGTGAAATTGCCGACGCACAGAACCGGCGCCTGGATCTTCTCGCGTCGGGCCCGCCGCATGCCGCGACCGGCGACCAGCGCATAGACAGCCGACAGCGGCGATAGCGCCAGGACTTTCCAGTCCGGCTCTTCCCACCAGAATGGTGGTGCCTCCGAGGCCACGCTAACGCCCGTTCGCGCCCTTCAGGCGCGCCTTGACCACCAGCGGCTGGATATAGGGTTCGAGCGATTTGAGTGTGCGTGCCAGTGCGCCGCGCATCTCATCGACAGTCGCGATTCCCGCCGCCATCATCTCGTGGCGCGCCACTTCGTTGGTCAGGAGGAAATTGACGGCGCCAGCCAGCATGTCGCGGTCGCGCACCAGCTTGGCGCCGCCGCTGTCGAGCAGGCGTTGATAGGCCTCGCGAAAATTCTGCACGTTGCGACCGGCGAGAACCGCCGTGTCGAGCATGGCCGGCTCGAGCGGGTTCTGGCCGCCTTCGGAGGTCAGCGAACGGCCGACGAAAGCGATTTCGGTCAGGCGGAGATAAAGCCCCATTTCGCCGATCGTATCGCCAAGCAGGATATCGGTGTCGGGACCGATACGGTCACCCTTGCTGCGCCGTGCGACCTTCAGCCCCATGCCGGAAATCTGCGCGGCAAGGGCTTCGGCCCGATCGGGATGGCGCGGAACGACGATCGTCAAAAGGCCCTGGTGACGCTTGTGCAGCGTCGCGTGGACTTCCGCGGCGACAACTTCCTCGCCATCATGGGTCGAGATCGCCGCCCAGGTCGGCCGACCGCCGATCTGCCGCTGCAAAGTGCCGAGCGCCCGTAGGTCGACCGGCGGCGGGTTGGTGTCGACCTTAAGATTGCCCGACACCGTGACCGGCCGGGCGCCGAGCGCGCGAAAACGCTCGCCGTCGACGTCGGATTGCGCAACGACATGGGCCAGATTCTCGAACAGCGCCTCGGCGATGTTGGCCCGCTTCTTCCACGACGTGAACGAGCGATCAGAGAGCCTGCCATTGACCAGCACCTGCGGCACGTGGCGGGCACCGAGTTCAAGGATGGTCATCGGCCAGATCTCGGATTCGGCGATGATCGCCAGATCAGGTTTCCAGTGGTCTAGGAAGCGGCTGACCGCCGGCTTCAGATCGAGCGGCACATATTGGTGGATGATGCGGTCGCCGAGCCGCTCATCCACGACCTGGGCGGAGGTCACCGTGCCGGTCGTCAGCACGATGTTGACGCCGTAGTCGAGGATGCTTTCGACCAGCGGCACGACGGCCAAGGTCTCTCCGACGCTCGCGGCATGGATCCAGATCACCGGCCCCTCGGGGCGCGGGCGGCCGGCGACGCCATAGCGCTCGCGCCTTCGATTGCGGTCTTCCTTGCCGCGCGAGGTGCGCCAGGCGACGTAAGGCCCGACCAGGGGATAGGCGGCTGCGCCGGCAAAACGGTATGCCGACAGCATGGTACGTGCCCAGCGGCCGCTCACCGCGGACCATCCACGAGACGGTAGGCCTCGGCGGTCGCGGCGTTGAGGGCGGCCGTCACTTCCTGGCGCTTGCGTTCCATTTCGGCATCGTCGGCATCCGCGGCCACAAAGATCGGCGTGCCGATGGTCACGGCGGAGCGGCCGAAGGGCAGGTTGATGGTGGTTTTATCCCAGCTCTTTTCCAGCACCTTGCGGCGGCTGGTGGCGATGGCGACGGGCAGCAGTGGCCGGCCGGAGAGGCGAGCCAAAAGAACGATACCGAGCCCTGCATCGCGCGGGGTACCGTGGGGAATGTCTGCGATCATGGCGACGTTCTTGCCTGCGGTGAGCGACTTTTTGAGGGCGATGAGGGCCTTGGCCCCGCCCTTGTCGAGATGCCTGGCATTCTCGCGCCCGCCCGAACCGCGCACCGCCTCGATGCCGAATTTCTCCAGCATCAGGGCGTTGAGTTCGGCATCGGCGCTGCGCGACACCATCGCGACCAGCGGCTTGCGCTTGGGGTAATAGGCCGGCGTCAAAAGATGCTGGCCATGCCACAGAGCAATGATCCCCGGCTCGAACTCGGCATAGGCGCCGCCCGCAAAGCGGGCCGATCCGGCGACCAGGGGGCTGGTCAGGCGAACCAGCCGCACGAACTGCGCGAGCAGGCTGGCAATGGCGTTCTTGACGAATCGGGATTGCGCGAGCGGCTCGCGAATCCTGCGCCAGAAGGCCTTGGTCGTGCGGCTGCCGCCCCTGCCCGTGGGCGCGGCCTCGCTGGCTGGCTCTTTCGCCAGATCACGCTCCATCGAACTCAACCGATGACCTTGCTATCGGGATCCAGCAGACGGTGCAGATGAACGACGAAATAACGCATATGGGCATTGTCCACGCTGGCTTGTGCCTTGGCTTTCCACGCGGTGTGCGCGGATTGATAGTCGGGATAGACACCAACGATGTCGAGCGCGTCGAGATCGCGGAACTCGGTGCCGCCAAGCTTCTTGAGTTCGCCGCCGAACACCAGATGCAAAAGCTGTTTCTTTCCGTCTTCCGCGGCCATGTCGGTCCTTCACATATCGTGAGTTTGTCACAGGTCTAGACCAAAGCCGCCGACTTTGGAACCTTCGAAAATGCTTTCAGCCATCCAGCCCGGCGATGACATCGACAAGCACCGCCAGCAGGTCCCCGCTGCCGGCGGCGAGCGCGCCGTGACGGATCACCTCGCCGGCATAGAGCGGCGCCCGGCCATTCGGGTCGAGCAGCTGGCCGCCCGCTTCGCGCAGGATGAGATCGGCGGCGGCAATGTCCCAGTCATGCGCGTTCGGCTTGACGAACGTTGCGTCGAGCGTCCCGTTGGCGATCATCGCCAGGCGGTAGGCGAGCGAGGGGATGTAGGGTGCCCGCTGCAGCCGCTTCTGCCAGCCGGCAGGCACCATGTCGATCAACTGCTTCAACCCCGAAATTTCAGCCTTGTCCTCAGGCTTGCGTACCGCGATGCGCTTGTCGTTGCGGAAGGCGCCCTGGCCGGGTAGCGCCCAGTAGGTCTCATCCATCGCCGGACATTCGAGCACGCCGGCGAGCGTGCGGCCAAGCTCAACGACGGCAACGCTGACGCACCATGTGGGCTGGCCTTCGAGGAAGCCGCGCGTGCCGTCGATCGGGTCGACAACGAAGGTGCGGCGCGCCGAAAGCCGTGCCGGATCGTCGGTCGTCTCTTCCGACAGCCAGCCATAATCCGGCCGTGCCGCAAGCAGCGTCTGGCGCAGGTACGCATCGGCGGCATGATCGGCTTCACTGACCGGCGAGGTACCGCCCTTCATCCAGACCTGCGGATTGTTGCCGAAGTAGCGCATGGCGATAAGACCGGCCTTGCGGGCGGCGTCGCGCAGCAGCGGCAGGTCCTGATCGGCACCGGCAGTGGTCAGGTCATGCTCCGGCAAGGGTCATGCCTTCGATCAGGAGAGTCGGGGCGGCAGTACCGAAATTTCGGTCGAGGTCATTCGCCGGCACCATGTTGAGGAACATCGTCTTCAGGTTCGAGGCGATGGTGACTTCGGCGACCGGATAGGCAAGCGCGCCATTTTCGATCCAGAAGCCGGAGGCACCGCGGCTGTATTCGCCGGTGAGCATGTCGACGCCCTGGCCAAACACTTCGGTGACGTAGAAGCCGGTCTTGAGCGAGCCGATCAGGTCTTCCGGCGAGCGCTCGCCCGCCTCGATGGCAAGGTTCGTCGACGACGGCGAGACGGAGGAACCGCTGCGTGCGCCGCGACCGTTGGTGACGAGGCCGAGTTCCCGGGCCACCGATGTCGACAGGAACCAGTGGTTGAGGACACCCTTTTCAACCATCAGGAGCTTCTCGCCCTCGACGCCTTCGCCATCGAATGGGCGCGAGGCCTGGCCACGGCGCCGCAACGGGTCATCGGTGACGGTGATCGCGGCAGCGGCCACCTGCTTGCCCATCATGTCGCGCAGGAACGAGGTTTTGCGGGCGACGGAAGCGCCGTTGATGGCGCCGGCGATATGGCCGGCAATGCCGCGCGCGACGC
>NZ_JAPYKP010000007.1:0-92974 GCF_037179725.1 Mesorhizobium sp. Cs1321R2N1
ACCAGGCTGGCGGCGACGACCGAGCCGATGCCGAAGAAGGCGCCATGGCCGAAAGCGGTGAAGACGCGCGCGGCCATCAGCAGCCAGTAATTGGGCGCGATGGCGCAGAAGAGATTACCGACCACGAACAGGGCGGCGAGCCCGACCAGCACCGGCTTGCGCGGCAAATGCGCGGTGGCCATGGCCACGACAGGCGCGCCAAAGACGACGCCCAGCGCATAGCCGGTGACCAGCAGGCCGGCGGCGGGGATCGTCACGCCGAGATCGGCGGCGACCTCCGGCAGCAGGCCCATGATGACGAATTCGCTGGTTCCGATGCAGAAGGACGCAATGGCAAGCGCAAGGATCGGCAAAGGCATGGGGCGTCCAGACTGGCTCGGGGACATTCGCGGACAGCCATGCATGCATCGTTCCAAACGAGAGGTCGTGCTGAAACAAGGCGATAGCGTTGATCCAGCGATGTCAGATGTCCGACATCGTCGGACATCTGACCGAATGCCGCGCGGGTCCAAACCGAAAGACGGGCCTTTCGGGCTGAGATGCCGATCCGACCAGGACCGCAGGTGCCGTCGTGCCGACCAGTTCCACACCCTCGTCGTCTGCGACCAAGCCGCTGGGGAACCCGAACCGCGAGTTCCACTATGCTTTGCCCATTTCTCGCGGCCGTGCGGAAAAGCATTTCCTTCAAATCGCGCAAGAAAGGCGATGCGGCAGGCTGCTTGCGTCGGAGCTTGGTACCCGTCACGAGGACGAGGCTACACATCAACCGCCGCAGCGCTTGCAGGCGGCGCTCGGACGATCTGTCGAGTCGCCGGCTGGCGAACCGATGGTTCAGACAGGTTTTCGATCAATCCCTTCGGTGTGGTTGATCCAGATCAAGGCTTGTCCGTCAATGGCATGCTGTCCTCACCCGGTTCAAAGGAGAATGATATGTCTGCGCAAAGTCTTTCGGTGGCTATTGGATTTTACATTGCAATCATGGGCCTATGCTCCTTCGCAATCTCGTCATCAAGCATGCAAGCGATGGCTGTCCCTGGTCGGAACCGGCGGCAAGTCGCCACTACACTGCTTTTCAGCCGAGCCGAAAACCTGAAGCATCAAATATGAGATGACGGCCCGTGACCAACGGCACCCTGAGCGCAGGGCCGACTTCGTTCTGATCTTGCAGCGGCCGGCCTACGACATAGGGGTGTTGTTTGAGCATTGTCTGCCAGATGGTGGGAAAATCCATGCCCTTGGCCCGCGCTGTATTGCACGTCCGGACAAGCTCCGAGACGACGTCGGCCATGTTTCACCTATTTGATATTGATTTTCAAAAGAATCGCGTGAACGCGACAGGCCAGCATTGACCTGAATCAACTTCGCCAAAAAATTCCTTTCTCTCGAGAGGCCACATGTCGAACCGTGTCATCCGAAACGCTGTCGGGAAACTCTGCCGGTTTTGTTCGCTCTGGCCTGCTCCGCCGCGCCGGTGCCCCAGATGACCAGCTTTGACATTTTAGTCGTCGGGGCCGGCCCGGTTGGACTGGCGTTTGCCGCCTCGCTCGCCGCAAGTGACCTCAGGGTCGCGTTGGTCGAACGTCAATCGATAGCTGATCTGGCTCAGCCCGCCTTCGACGGACGTGAGATTGCACTCACTCAAACCTCGGTCAAAATTCTGCGAGAGCTCGGCGCATGGGATGCCATCCCCTGCTCCGAGAAGTCCCCCCTGCTGGGTGCGCGGGTTCTTAACGGATCCAATCCGTTCGCGCTGAGCTTCGATGCGCCTGCCGGAAGCGCGAACCCACTGGGGATTCTGGTCCCCAACCATTGGATTCGCAGGGCTCTGTTCGGCATTGTCCATAAACGGGAGCATCTGCGTGTGTTCGCTGGCTGCACCGTCGTCGCCGCGCAAATCGATCGCGGCGGCGCGATGGTGACCCTCTCAGATGGCCGACAGTTCCAAGCCCAGCTCCTCGTGGCGGCGGATTCACGTCTGTCTGCTCTGCGTGATCTGCTGGGCATCGCCGCCGAGGTCAATCGGCTCGGCTGCTCGATGCTGATTTGCCGCGTTCGGCACGAGATGCACCATCACGGGATCGCGACGGAATGGTTTGATGATAAGCAGACGATCGCAATGCTGCCGCTTGCGAAAGGCGTGTCGTCACTGCTTGTCACACTTTCCGCAAACGAGGTTTCCCGGCTTGTCCTGATGAACGATGCTGATTTTCTCGCAGAGATGAGCCAGCGCTGTCGGGGGCGATTGGGTAAAATGTCGCTGGCCAGCAGCCGCCACGCCTATTCGCTCGTTACGACTTGGGCAGACAGGTTCTGGACGCCGCGCGCCGCGCTCATCGGGGATGCGGCCGTAGGCATGCATCCGGTCACGGCGCACGGCTTCAACATCGGCCTTGGCGGCCAGCATCGCCTCGCGAATGGAATTTTGACGGCTTGGCGCAAAGGAACGGATATTGCCGATCCGACCTTGTTGCGCCGGTATGAAACCCGGCTAAGGCTGAGTGCGGCGCCGCTTTACCACGCCACCAACATGCTGGTTAGGCTTTACACCGACGAGCGCCCGCTCGCACAGGTCGCCAGGCATGTCGGCCTTCGGCTCGGCCAAAATCTGCCCTTTATCCGACGCGGGATTTCTGCCGTGCTGAGGCGCTAACTTCGGTCCTCCAGACGCTGGGCCGGCTAACCGCCGGCCGCCACGAGCGACGAATTCCGAATTTGATTTTGCACAAAGACAAGCCCCTTGTGCCTTCTATCCAGGTGCAGCCTCGCCCGATTTCGCATCCATGGCCGACAAAGCGCCAGCCCAGATGTGCCCAGGGCAGGCACTTAGATGGCCACGGAATATCTGCCAGCTCCCTTCTCAAGATATTTGTCGAATTTCGCCGCCACAGTCCTGACAAGAGGGCGGCTCTGCTGTGGCACGATAAAATTATTGCCCTCCAATTCGAGCAGCCTGCCTGAGCTGCCGATCGCGATGCGGCTTGCGTCATAGAGGAGCCTTTGGCCGACCTCGCCGAAACGCTCGACCAGCTCGAGCGCCGAAAAGGCGAAGTTGCACATCAGGTGCTCGATGACCCAGCCCCTTGCCAGATCATCAATGCGGAATTCGATGCCGCGTGCCGTGGCCAATTGGCCGGCAATCACAGCCTTCTCATACTCGCCCGTCGCAACGATATTCTGGGCGTAGCCTTGCCGGAAGCGGCTGATAGAGGATGGGCCAAGACCAATCAGGGTTTCGCAGTTGTCCTCGCTATAGCCTTGGAAATTGCGGCGCAGTTTGCCCGTGCGCGCTGCGATGGCGAGCAAATCGTCCGGCTTGGCAAAATGATCAAGCCCGATCGCCTCATAGCCGGCGCGTACGATGATCCTGGCGGCAAGCTGCGACTGTGCCAGCCGTTCGGCAGAATCGGGCAGCCAGGCTGCGTCGATCATTGTTTGATGCTTCTTGAACCACGGCACATGGGCGTAGCCGAACAGCGCAATCCTGTCGGGCTCCAGCGCCAAGGCGTGCGTGACCGTCGCGGCGACGCTTTCAAGCGTCTGGTGCGGCAGGCCGTAGAGCAGATCGAGATTGACCGATTTCACATCGCGGGCCCGGACGCCGTCGACCACGCTCTTGGTCAACCGGAAACTCTGCTCGCGATTGATGGCCGTCTGCACCTTGGGATGGAAGTCCTGCACCCCAAGACTGGCTCTCGTCATGCCGATCGCGACGAGCGCATCCAGACGGGCTTCATCGATGTCGCGGGGTTCGATCTCGATGCTGATGCCGGCATCGGGGCAAAAATCAAACCGGTCCCTTAAGGCTTTTCCGAGCGCAAGTATGTCGTTCGGTTTCAGCATGGTTGGGGAGCCGCCGCCAAAATGGACAGCACGCACGCGGCCCTTGCGGCTTATGAGACGCCCGGCCGTTTCAATCTCGATGTGCAGGGCGCGCAGGAAGCTTGCCACAGGCGCATAGTGCCGCGTGTGCTTGGTGTGGCAGGCGCAAAACCAGCACAGCGCCTGGCAATAAGGTACGTGCAGATAGAGCGACAACTCGTCGTCGGTTTTGAGGTGATTTATCCAGCCTCGAAGCACATCGGCGTCGACACCAGGATGAAAGTGTGGCGCGGTCGGGTAGCTTGTGTAGCGCGGCACGTTCTCGCGCAGTATGGCGGACAATTCGGGATGCGTGCCGTTGGTTGCTGCTCCATGCATGCGGGCAACTTGCGTTCTGCAAACCGCGCCCGCCTTGATTTGAATCAAGCTTAGCGGCGGCAGGACAAACTGACGCAACACCTGACGCAGCTGCGATGCTATCTTGCCGCCACGATTACCGTTTCGGGCCGCGCCGATGACCATTCGACAGGACGTTCCAAGTTTTGCAATTCCTGTGCTTTGCCAAGCCTGCGATGCACGGGATAGCGGATTATGCGGGGCGCTCGAGCCGGACCAATTGGTCGAGTTGGCCAAGGCATCGTCGAGACACAGCGTTCCGGCCGGAACCGAGCTGGTCGGAGACGCCGAACCGATCGACACCTATTCGAACCTGCTTTCGGGCGTTGTAAAGCTGACCAAGGTTCTTGGGGACGGCCGCCAGCAGATCGTCGGGCTTCAATTCGCGCCCGATTTTGTGGGCCGGCCGTTCAGGTCGGAAAGCGAGATCAACGCGGAGACCGCGACCGAAGTCTCACTGTGCTCGTTCCCGAAAGCTGCCATTGAGCGAATGATAAGGCAGTCGCCGGCTTTCGAACACCGCTTGCTCAAGCAGACACTGATGGAATTGGACGAGGCTCGCGAATGGATGTTGACTTTGGGCCGCAAAACGGCGTCGGAAAAGGTCGCGAGTTTTCTGTTCCTGATCGCGAGGAATATCGACCCGGCGACTGACACCACCAGCAACGGATCGGCAACTTTCGATCTGCCGCTCACCCGCGCCGATATCGCCGACTTTCTCGGCGTGACGATCGAGACCATCAGCCGTCAGTTGACAAAGCTTCGTGCCGACGGCGTGATCCGCATCGAGAACAATCGCCATGTCGTGGTCGATAGCGTCAGCCGGCTGCAACGCTGTTCGGGCACTTGGGCGCGTTCTGAGGCTTAGGTCTCCTGGCTTTTCATCCGATTCTGCTGCGCGATGAGCGGCAGGACGTGCTCGCGCTCGAATGCGACGTGTCGCCGTGCCGAACAAAAAAAGGCCCTCAACATAAACCCGAGGGCTTCAGGGTTGGCGACTCCACCTCCGTGGCCGATGGTCAGCAGCGTATCAGTCAAATCCTGCGCCGCGCATTCGTCCTCAATGTGCTCGGCGCGCAAGCGACGTAACGAGGCGCTCGGATCTCCCTCCGATGCGCCGCTTGCGAACGCAGGAAAGAGATGCTCTTCCTCGCGAGCATGGCTCATGCGCAGCAGCGGCACGAGCTCGTTTGCTATCAGCAGGCATTTCGAACGATCCACCGAAGGCAGCCGGTCGGCTATCGCCTCCAGTTCGTTGCACATCAGCAACTTGCGTTCCTGCAAGAGACAGACATCCCGGCATGGCCGGCTGCCATCAACGCAGCCGTCGACAAACGGCCAGGCTTTGCATCTTGCGACGATTGAGGATTTCGAGCCGGCCATCGGGGCGTCTCCGCGTGAATTCGAGACGCAGGATCGTCCGACTGGCGATCGCCGCCTTTGACATAGATCAAGGCGCCAACACGCCGTTTGCGGAACTAGTGGGGAGCGGATCCGCGTTCCACCAATCGGCGTCAGGGATATGTCATGAGATTTGCCACAGAGGTCGTCGCTTTGAGTTTGTTCGCATTCGCGGCGCTGGTCGGCGCCGGCTTAGGTGTGGACGGACCTTTTCGGCAACATATGTGGGTGTTGTTCTTTGTCCTTGCCGGTTTCACGGCGTTCCTGTTGCGCAACTTCGAATTCAAGCCGGCAGCTCCCGTCGATCCGTCGGCCTATATGGATGGCCCGATCCGCTGTGGAGCCATCGCCACAGTGTTTTGGGGTGTTGTCGGCATGCTGGTTGGTGTGGCCATCGCGCTGCAGCTGGCCTACCCGGATCTCAATGTCCAGCCATGGTTCAATTTCGGACGATTGCGGCCCCTTCATACGTCGGGCGTCGTCTTCGCCTTTGGCGGAAACGCGCTTCTGTGCACGTCACTGTACGTTGTCCAACGCACCTGCCGCGCGCGGCTGTTTGGCGGCGACCTGGGCTGGTTCGTGTTCTGGGGCTATCAGCTCTTCATCGTCATGGCCGCGACCGGCTATCTGCTGGGCGTCACCGAAAGCCGCGAATATGCCGAACCCGAATGGTATGTGGACATTTGGCTGACGATTGTTTGGGTCGCGTACCTGATCCTGTTCCTCGGCACCATCCTGAAGCGCAAGGAACCGCATATCTATGTCGCCAACTGGTTCTACCTGTCCTTCATCGTCACCATCGCGATGCTGCATGTGGTCAACAATCTCTCGATGCCCGCCTCCTTTCTCGGATCGAAGAGCTATTCGGCGTTCTCCGGCGTTCAGGACGCGCTCACGCAATGGTGGTACGGGCATAACGCGGTTGGCTTCTTCCTGACCGCCGGTTTCCTCGGCATGATGTATTACTTCGTGCCCAAGCAGGCGAACCGGCCTGTCTACTCCTACCGGCTGTCGATCATCCACTTCTGGGCGCTGATCTTCCTCTACATCTGGGCTGGGCCGCATCACCTGCATTACACCGCCCTGCCCGACTGGGCGCAGACGCTGGGCATGGCGTTCTCGATCATGCTGTGGATGCCGTCCTGGGGCGGCATGATCAACGGTCTGATGACGCTGTCAGGCGCTTGGGACAAGATCCGCACTGACCCGATCATCCGCATGATGGTTGCCGCGATCGCCTTCTACGGCATGTCGACTTTCGAAGGTCCAGTCATGTCCATCAGGACGGTCAATTCGCTGTCGCACTACACGGACTGGACCATCGGCCACGTTCACTCAGGCGCCCTGGGGTGGGTTGGCATGATCTCGTTCGGCGCGATCTACTACATGGTGCCGAAGCTGTGGAATCGCGAGCGGCTTTATTCGCTGCGCCTTGTCACCTGGCACTTCTGGCTGGCGACCTTGGGCATCGGCGTCTACGCGGCGGCAATGTGGGTCTCCGGCATCATGCAAGGCTTGATGTGGCGCGAGTATGACGAACGGGGCTTCCTGGTTTACTCCTTCGCCGAGACCGTGGCCGCCATGCATCCGTACTATGTCATGCGCGCAGCGGGCGGCGCGATGTATCTCGCCGGCATGCTGATCATGGCCTGGAACGTCACCATGACTGTTCGTGGCCGCCGGCGCGAACAAGAGCCGTTGCAGGGCTCCACATCCGATTTCCAGCCTGCCGAATAAGGAGCCAGACATGGGCTTGATGGCCAAACACGCCCTCATCGAGAGAAACGCCACGCTTCTCCTTGTAGGGTCGCTGCTGGTCGTGACCGTCGGCGGCATCGTCGAGATCGCACCGCTGTTTTATCTCGACAACACGATCGAGAAGGTAGAAGGCATGCGGCCCTATTCGCCGCTGGAGCTCGCCGGCCGCAATATCTATGTGCGCGAGGGCTGCTACCTCTGCCACAGCCAGATGATCAGGCCGTTCCGCGACGAGGTCGAACGGTATGGGCACTATAGCCTGGCGGCCGAGTCGATCTACGACCATCCCTTCCAGTGGGGTTCGAAACGAACCGGTCCAGACCTGGCGCGTGTCGGCGATCGATATTCCAACGAGTGGCACACACAGCACCTGACAAACCCGCGCTCGGTCGTGCCTGAATCAATCATGCCGAGCTACGGGTTCCTGAAAGACACCCTGATCGACGTGAAAGACTTTTCAACCCATCTCGTCGCCAACGCCGATGTCGGCGTTCCCTACACGCCCGACATGATAGCCAACGCCAACGCAGATCTGAAAGCACAAGCTGATCCTTCCGCCGACACGACCGCGATCGAGATGCGCTATCCCAAAGCCAAGGTCGGCGACTTTGACGGCAATCCGGCGCAGGTCACCGAGATGGATGCGCTGGTCGCGTATCTGCAGATGCTCGGCACTCTGGTCGACTTCAAGACCTACGACGATGCCGCCGGCTACCGCTGAGGGGAGACGCATGAGCTACAGTTTGATGCGCGAGTTCGCCGACAGCTGGGCCCTGCTTGCCATGGCGCTCTTCTTCGTCGGCTGCATTGCCTTTGCCTTGCGCCCCGGTGGCAAAACACGGGCCGACCAAGGCGCGCAGATCCCTTTCAAGGATGACTGATCATGAGCAGCGAGCATATCGACGAAGCTTCCGGCATCTCAACGACCGGTCACGAATGGGATGGAATCAGGGAGCTCAACAACCCGTTGCCGCGGTGGTGGGTGATGACCTTCTACGTCACCATCGCCTGGGCGGCCGCCTACACAATTGCTTTCCCCGCATGGCCCATGCTGTCTTCATCAACCAAGGGCGTGCTCGGCTATTCCAGCCGCAAGGGCGTCGCGAGCGAGCTGGCGACGGCGCAAGCTGCCAAAGGTAAGTATGTCGCGGCAATACAGTCCAAAACCGTTTCGGAAATTGCCGCGGACGATGCGCTGCGTGAGTTCGCCATCGCAGCCGGGGGCGCCACGTTCAAGGTCAATTGCGTGCAGTGCCATGGCTCGGGCGCTCAAGGCTCCAAAGGCTTTCCAAATCTCAACGACGACGACTGGCTGTGGGGTGGCAAGACCGAGGAGATCCAGCAGACCATCACCCACGGCATCCGCTTTGCTTCCGATCCGGACACTCGCCAGTCGGAAATGCCGGCCTTCGCAGATGTGCTTCAACCCGAGCAGATCAGCCAGGTCAGCGCGTATGTGGCAAGCCTTTCAGGGCCGGTGCGCGACAAGACCCTGATCCAGTCCGGCGCCAACGTGTTTGCAGACAATTGCGCGGCCTGTCACGGCGAAAACGCAAAGGGAACCCGGGAGCTTGGAGCTCCCGACCTGACGGACGCGATCTGGCTTTATGGCTCGGGCGAAAGCGCAATCGCCGCGCAGGTCCGCGCACCCAAGCTAGGTGTAATGCCAGCATGGGGCGCGCGGCTGGGGGAGACAAAGGTGAAGGAGCTTGCGGTCTACGTCCATTCGCTTGGCGGTGGGGAATAGGAGAAGCGGCCTATTCGCCCCCACCACCGTCGAGCGACGAGGCCCGGCTGCAGCCGGGCCTCGACCCAACTTTTCGGCTCGCCGGATTGACTTGCATCAAGGCGGCGCGGTCCACCCTGCGGCAAAGCTTGGTGGACGGGAAACTGCCGACTGCTCGACTGGAGGTGCTGTGCTGGATCAAAGGCAGATAGAACGGCCCGCAGCGGAGGCTGCGAACTCCGGCAAGGTTCGGCAACCGCTCTATGCAGCGCACAAGAAGATTTTCCCGAAGCGTGCTTCGGGTCGTTTCCGCCAGTTCAAATGGCTGGTGATGGCGATCACGCTTGGCGTCTATTATTTGACGCCGTGGTTGCGATGGAACAGAGGCCCCTTCGCACCGCACCAGGCCGTCCTGCTCGATCTGGCGAACCGGCGCTTCTACCTCTTCTCCATCGAAATCTGGCCGCAGGAATTTTATTACGTTGCAGGGCTTCTGATGATGGCCGGCATCAGCCTCTTCATGCTCACGTCCACGGTCGGGCGGGCCTGGTGCGGCTACACCTGCCCGCAGACGGTCTGGGTCGACCTGTTCCTGGTCGTTGAGCGTGCGATCGAAGGCGATCGCAATGCCCGCATAAAACTTGAAGCCAGTCCCTGGAGCGCGCGCAAATTGCTTGTGCGTGCGATCAAACATGCCGTTTGGCTGGCCATCGCCGTTGCCACGGGCGGTGCCTGGATCTTCTACTTTGCCGATGCTCCGGAGCTCCTCGGCGAAGTCCTCGCGGGCACGGCAGCCCCCGTCGCCTATGTCACCATCGCCATCTTCACGGGAACCACATACCTGTTCGGCGGGCTCATGCGCGAGCAGGTCTGCACCTATATGTGCCCGTGGCCACGCATCCAGGCCGCCCTGCTCGACGAAAATTCGCTGACCGTGACATATAACGACTGGCGCGGCGAACCCCGTTCGCGCCATGCCAAGAAAGCCATGGCCTCCGGACGGCCTACCGGGGACTGCGTCGATTGCAATTCCTGCATGGCGGTCTGCCCCATGGGTATCGACATCCGGGACGGCCAGCAGCTGGAGTGCATCACCTGCGCGCTCTGCATCGATGCCTGCGATAGCGTGATGGACAAGCTCGGTCGGGCGCGCGGTTTGATCTCCTATGCAACGCTGGCGGACTACAACGCCAACTTGGCGCTGGCGAGCGCTGGCGGCACCAGTGCCATCCACCCGGCTCTGATCAGGAACCCGACCAACACCTTTGTCGACGGGGTCGCGCAGTCCCAACGGCGCAAGATCTTCCGGTCGCGCACCTTCATCTATCTCGGTGCGTGGTCGGCGATCGGGTTGGTTCTCATCTCTTCGCTGCTGACGCGCGAGCGGCTGGAGATGAATGTCCTTCACGACCGCAATCCGCAATTTGTAACCCTTTCGAACGGCTCGATCCGAAACGGCTACACCGTCAAATTGCTCAACATGATACCCCAGCCGCGGACAGTCGTGCTCTCCCTGGAAGGGTTGCCCAATGCGCAAATGAGCATCGTCGGCGTCGACCTGCCATCCGGCCGCTCGTTTGCCATTCCGGTTGAGCCCGACCGGCTCACAACGCTCAAGGTTTTCGTCCGCCAACCGGCGGACCAAATCTACAAACCGGTGCAAAGCTTCACGTTTCGGATTGAGGACGAGGCGAGCTCTGAATCGGCCGAATACACCGCCAGCTTCAATGCGCCGGAGATCGCCAGATGATAGCCAATACGGAAGGTGGGCGCGAATTCACTGGCAAGCACATGCTGCTCACAGTTCTCGGTTTCTTTGGCGTTGTGATCGGCGTCAACGCGACCATGGCAACGCTCGCCAGCACCAGTTGGACCGGCTTTGTGGTGGAGAACACATATGTGGCCAGCCAGCAGTTCAATGAAAAGGCCCGAGTAGGACGGGCACAAGCGGCACTTGGCTGGCATGGCAGATTGACCATTGCGTCCGGCGAGGTTCGCTACAGCCTTGCCGATGCCAAGGGCAGGCTGGTTCCGCTGCACGGCGTTCGCATCCTGTTTCGGCACCCGGCTTACGACGCGCAGGACAAAGCCGTGACACTTGTACCTTCAGGTAGCAATCCCGATATCGCCTGGGAATTTGGCGGGCATCATACGCCGAAGGATGGCGTCTGGATCGTCGAGATCGACGCCGATGCAGGTCTTGCTTGGCCATTTCGTGATGTCCGCCGCATCATGATTTCGAAGGGCTCGCTGCGATGAGTTGCTGCGCGCCGGGCGCCGAAACGACACTGGACATGATCGACACAGCGTCCGCGCTGCCATCTTGCGACGAGATCAAACTGGCCAGCCGCAGTTTGGGCGGCGACAGGCACCAAACCGATCTGTCGGTGCCGACAGTTCACTGCGCGGTCTGCATGCAAACCGTTGAGACGGCCCTGAGGAAGCTGGAAGGCATCGAAAGCGCTCGCGTGAATCTATCCACCAAACGCGTGTCCGTGCGCTGGCATGGCGACCAGGTGCCACCGATTTTCGCTACGCTCGGGCGGCTTGGCTATGAGGCGCATCTGTTCGACCCGGGGAGCGCCAAGCAGGACAAGACCTTATCGGAGCTGATCCGGGCGGTTGCCATTTCTGGCTTTGCCGCCGGCAACATCATGCTGCTCTCGGTCTCGGTTTGGTCCGGTGCGGAAGGAGCCACCCGCGACCTCTTCCACTGGGTTTCGGCGCTGATTGCCCTCCCGGCTCTCGCCTTCGCTGGAGGGATTTATTTCCGTTCGGCGGGAAAGGCGCTTCGCCATGGGCGGGTAAACATGGACGTGCCGATCGCTGTCGGCATTTCACTCGCCTATGGCATGAGCCTCTACGAAACGATCACCCATGGCGAGCATGCCTATTTCGACGCGTCGGTGTCGCTGCTGTTTTTCCTGTTGATCGGCCGCGCGCTGGACCATGTGATGCGCGAACGGGCACGAACCGCCGTGACTGGCCTTTCGCGGCTGGCCGGCCGCGGCGCCATCGTCCTGCGCAGCGGCAGGACCCGCGAATACCTGTCGATCGGGCAGATCGAGCCGGGCATGGAGCTGGTGATTGCCGCTGGAGAGCGTGTGCCTGTCGACGGCGACATCCTCCACGGCAGCTCGGATGTCGATTGCTCGCTCGTTTCTGGCGAAAGCCGGCCGCGTGCGGTTGGCCCGGGATCGGATATCCAAGCCGGCACGCTCAATCTCACTGGTCCGCTCACAATGCGGGCCACGGCGGCCGCGAAAGATTCGTTCCTGGCGCAAATGGTTCGGCTTATGGAAGCAGCCGAGGGTGGCCGTTCGCAGTACCGCAAGATTGCCGACCGCGTCTCTGCCCTCTACGCCCCAATGGTGCATCTGGCCGCGCTCGTAACCTTCCTTGGTTGGATCACAGCATCAGGCGACTGGCATCTGGCAGGAACGACCGCAATCGCTGTGCTCATCATTACGTGCCCCTGCGCGCTCGGCCTTGCCGTACCGATCGTGCAAGTGGTCGCGGCACGGCGTTTGTTTGAAGCCGGCGTGATGGTCAAGGATGGTTCGGCCATGGAGCGGCTGGCGGCCATCGACACAACCGTGTTCGACAAGACCGGAACGCTCACACGTGCACGGGCGCGGCTTGTCAACGCGCCATCCATCGATCCGGCCATGCTCGCAATCGCAGCCGAGATGGCCACGCATTCGCGCCATCCGTACTCAAGGGCGATTGCCGCTTTTTTGGGCCCATCCAGCCAGCCTAGACCAGCTTCGATCAGCGAGCAGCCTGGCTTCGGCATCGAGGCCTCCATGGAGGGAAACATTTGGCGGCTGGGCCGAGAAGGGTGGGCCGGATGGAAAGCTGCGACTGGTGGGAACGGCAAGCGTGGCAGCTGCGGCGGTACCGTGCTTTCGCGAGACGGCGTGGTCGTCGCCGCGTTTGACTTTGAGGACTACACACGCGCCGACGCCGGGGTCGCGGTGACGGCATTGAAGGATGCTGGTCTGGCCGTTGAGATGCTGTCTGGGGATACCGCCAAGGCTTGCGGTGAAGTGGCCAAGGCCTTGGGGATCGGCAACTTCGTACCTTCGCTTCATCCAGCCGGCAAAGTTAAGCGCATCGAGGCGCTGACCAAGGCCGGCCACAAAATCTTGATGGTGGGCGACGGACTGAACGATACGCCGGCGCTGGCAGCTGCGCACGTCTCCATGGCTCCGGCAAGCGCGGCCGATATCGGTCGCAATGCCGCCGATTTCGTTTTCCTGCGCGAGAGCCTTCTGGCAGTGCCTTTGGCATTGGATATCTCTAGAAAGGCAGGCCGGCTGATCCGCCAGAATGTCGCCATTGCAATCGTGTACAACGTCTTTGCCGTGCCGATCGCCATGTCAGGGTACGTGACGCCGCTCATCGCGGCAATCGCGATGTCCACCTCGTCACTGACCGTGGTCGCCAACGCCATGCGGCTTCACGCTTTCAGGAAGCGTGGGGACTGAGAATGTTTTGCCCGTAAGCGCATCCTGAGAGATTTGATCCGGTCCCGATGACGATCCTTGTCTATCTCATCCCGGTTGCGCTCTTCCTCGGCGCAATTGGATTGGGCGGTTTCCTGTGGGCTTTGCGCAGCGGCCAGTACGAGGATCTGGATGGTGCGGCAGAGCGCATCCTGATCGACCGAGAAGACAAGCGGTTTGACTGAACGCGCGACATGTAGAACCGAATGTCGCGGGTTGACGCGATGGCACAGGAGAGGATCTCTTGGGAAGGCTCGGGTTGGAATTCCCTTACGGTACCAAGCAAGCGTGCCGGTCACCCGCAGTGGGCTTTCTCCAGCTATCCCCGTACCCTGAATGGCTAATTGTTCGTGTTCTACCGACCTTGTGGCGCGATTGTGCTCCTCTTCAGCACACGGTCGACGTTCTCTCTTACCCGTCGGTTCCGGGTTGACGGTGTTTTTCAGGAGGGACTTCTATCGCCAACTCTTGTTCGGCTGTGGTCGCATTCTCCACCCTCAACCGTAGCGAAAGGCATAACCGTAGCCGTTGATCGCCGGCACCCCGCCCAGATGGACGTAGAGGATGGTCGAACCTTTTGGAAAGAAGCCCTTCTGGACGAGGTCAACGAGGCCTTGCATCGATTTACCCTCATAGACGGGATCTGTAATCATCCCCTCGAGTCTGGCACACAGACGGATGGATTCCTTTGTTTCCTCAGAGGGGATGCCATAACACGGGTGAGCGTATTCCTTGAGCAGCACCACGTCAGCCTCGGTGAATGCCGGGCCAAGGTCGACGAGCTTCGCAGTGCTATTGGCAATGTCTAGCACTTGCGCCCTGGTCTGTGCCGGGGTTGCGGAGGCATCGATGCCGATCACGTTGCGCTGTCGGCCGTCTTTGGCGAAGCCGACGACCATGCCGGCCTGCGTGGAGCCCGTGACCGTGCACACGATGATATAGTCGAAAGCAAATCCAAGCTGCTTTTCTTGCGCGCGCACCTCGTCGGCGAACCGAATGTAGCCGAGGCCGCCATATTTGTGCGCGGAGGCCCCTGCCGGTATCGCGTAGGGTCTGCCGCCCCTCGCCTTGACCTCATCGAGTGCTTGTTCCCAACTGCGGCGGATGCCGATGTCAAAGCCCTGGTCAACCAGGCGCACCTCTGCTCCCATAATGCGGCTCAAGAGTATGTTACCCACGCGGTCGTATACGGCATCCTCATGAGGGACCCAGCTCTCCTGCACCAGGACGCATTTCATGCCGATCTTAGCGGCGACCGCAGCGACCATGCGTGTGTGGTTGGACTGAACGCCGCCGATGGAGACAAGCGTATCTGCATTGGAAGCGATCGCGTCAGGGATGATGTATTCAAGCTTGCGGAGCTTGTTTCCGCCGAATGCAAGACCGGAGTTGCAGTCCTCGCGTTTGGCGTAGATGTCCACCTTTCCCCCCAGATGTTGGCCCAGACGATCGAGCTTCTCAATGGGCGTCGGGCCAAAAGTGAGCGGGTGACGTTCGAACTTTTTCAGCATGATGGTCTCTCCGGCGACGTGAGTTGAGCTAGGATGCCGTTTCAAGGTGTTCGGCGCGAAGTCAGCTGCTCGTTCCTGGCACTGCGAAGTCTCAGGTTCACTCCTCATCCTCAGGACAGGTCGGCCACTGGCGCCGGCGCTGCTGGCCCCGACCGGAATGCTTGGCCTTTTCTTTTGCAGCTTTCCCAAGACGGCCTGACCGCCAGATCAGAAAGAGCACGCTTGCGAAATAGCCGACCTGGGCAAGCAGCGAAGCAGCCAGCGTCTTGACGATGACCGATCGGATAGAATGCGAGAGGAGGAACAAGATAGCAGCGTTGATGGACAGCACCGCCGCCAAGGCGAGGCAAAACATTCTGAGGGGCACTGACGTTCTCCTGGTTTGTCCGTCAGGTCATGCTGCGGCGTTGTCGGCCGCAAGATGGGTCTGGCAGTTCTTCGGACAGACGCGGGCGCAGGCTCCACAGCCGATGCAGCGGCCGGCATGGTCGACGACCATGATCATGCGGTTGAGCTCGCCATCGAAGTCGTCCTCGTCATCGCAAACGCCGAGGATTTCACCCGCGTCATCGACGCCATAAAGGTGCATGACCTCGCGCGAGCAGACCTTGAAGCAGCGGCCGCAACCAATGCAGGTCGTGCCGTCTATGGCGGTCAGATAGTCTGGCATCCATTTGGAGCCGTCGCGGGTAACGAACGGGCTGGTCATCGTGAAGTCTCCAACGCAGCGAGCTCTCTCCTTGCGGTGTCCAACTCTGCAAAGACGTCGAACGTTTTCCTGGCGACGGTCATTATCGTTCGCCAGTTGAGCGGTAGGTCCTCGGTCAGGTCGTGCAAATCCATTTTCGCGGTTCCCGCGCGCGACTGCAGCTTGCGGACTTTCTTTTGTAGTTCCTCAATGTCCGACATAGTTTCCTTCCTCAGAATCGATTGCGCACTCTGCTGGCAACGCTTCGGCTTCCTGCAGCCGACCCGTTTCGGTCAGGTTCGAATTTCTTCGTGCGGCAACTGCCTCGATCTTCAGCGCGCGACAAACAGCGGCAATGGCGGCTTCTCGACGATCCATCTGGTGACGCCGCCGAAGATCCGCTCCCGCAGCCGGCGGTGGCCACAAGCGCCCATGACGATCATCTCGGCGGACGTGTCGATCGCGTGCTGCGTGAGAACCGTGGTCAGCGACTGGACGTCGCTCGGCAGCCGGTCGACAGCCACCCGAATTCCGTGCCGGGCGAAGTAGCCTGCAATGTCGGTGCCCGGCCCAGGGCCGTTTTCGGCCCCGGCTGCCTCCGGATCGAGCAATGTGACCCGAACGTCCTCTGCATCACACAGCAGAGGCAGTGCTTCCCGAACGACACGCGCGGTTTCAACGCGAGAATCCCAGCCGACCAGGATGCGGCGCGGCCGCAGAGAGGCCTTGGCGCCATGCGGCACCACAAGCACCGGCTTTCCCGACTGGACCAGGCTACCGTCAATAGCAAGGGGCCCGAGATCTTCGTCATCGAGAAGCGATGGCCCGATGACTGTCAGATCTGCATAAGGGGCCCGATGCCGCAGCAGGTGACCGACGCTGCCCTTATCGCAATAGTCGGTGTCCACGTCATAGGGAGCCCTCCCGGCTTCAAGCAGTGTACGGATTTCCCTGGACCGTTTTTCCAACTTGGCGATATTCTCTGAAAGTGCCTCGATTTCACGAAAACGTCGCTCCAGTCTGACCACGTCTCGTGTGTGCTCAGGCCAGAGGGCAGAAACTGCGCTGATCGGCGGACGCGTGGCAAATTTGATGATTAGTACGGACAAACGAGCGCCAACCTCGGCGCACAGTCCGGCAGCGGTTCTGACGTCCTGATCGGAATGTTCAACTTCCGTGACACACAGCACGGTTTTAAAAGCCATTGAGTGCTTCTTTCTGAGGATTCTTGTCCTTGTACATGCGTCCGAAGCCGTACCATTCCCTTTCAGCAGGAGGGACATGGACGATGGCAGCGTATGCGTTTGTCTGTCTGCCGCCCTGCTCATCGAGAGCGTAGCCGGCCGGTTCGTGGCACCGTTTGGGCCGGCGCAGCTGACAGACCTGCCGCACCCGTTAATTTCCCTCATCGCAGTTTCTGCGCGCGCAGCGGCTGCCGACCTTCTTCTGCACCCTTCCAAATTCGACATGACCTGTTCCCACGAATGCGTTGCATCACGCCCGGGCCGCGTCGGGATAGATTTCGATGGCCACGATCGCGTCATCGACCAGTTTCGTCCCGGCCTCGGCAAGATTGCGTAACGTCTCGAAACCGAACCGATGGACGTCGCGCAGCGTCTTGGACAGGACCACCAATCGCCCGGCCGTGAGAAGCACGCGCCCAAAGCCCTCATGGCTGATTTTCATCATGGGCGAAGCCATCAGGCCGGCGCGCTCCTCGATCGCAAGTCCGACAGCGGCATAATAGAGATCGAGCCTCCACAGCACGTCTGGATCGGGATCGCCGATAATGGGGATTTCACGGCGCTTTTGTTTGGTGACAATGAAGTCGGCCAGCAGCTCCGGGTCTGGTTTGCCTTCCCATGAGCCGTAGGAGTCCTGCGCGCGAATCAGCCGCAGCAGACACTTCACGAAGGGCGTGGCAAGCGCCGACTCGTCCTCTTTGACGGCAGGGATGACGGCCGCGTCAGCCATGGCGCATTCTCCTCGTTTTCAATCTTCGTCCTCGAACGACGGTTTCTTTCGCGGAACGCCCGCGTCGGCCAACACCTTGCGCAGCCAGGGCGGAGGAGCCTTCCTGAGCATCTCCTGGGTTCGCGAAAGGACCTCGACGATGGATTCAGGGTGTGGGACTTTGATTGGATGAATTTTTGCGGCAACAAGCCTGGCTGCGGAGGGGCCGCCGATCGCCAGACAAAACAGGAGATGGCAGCCTTTCAATGCCGATACTTTCAGGCCGATGCGGTCATCGCCCTCGGTGCGATGCGATCCGCTCTCGTCTGAAACCTCATCGAAAGCCACTGCTTCCACCAAATTCCACTCGGCCGGCGTCACGTCATAGACGGCAAAGCGCTTGGCCGATCCGAAATGGGCGTTGAGGTCCCTCAAGTCGTGCGTGGCGATCGCCACGCGCAATGCGCCGGCTTGCCTTTCGGGCGGCATTGCGTGGGCCTCGTCATTGACGAGCGAGAGGCGACGAAGGGAGGTCATCTGGCGTTTCTCGGTTGCGGAATGGGTCAAGCGTCTCAGGCGTCGATGCATGTTGGTTGGCCTGGAAGATGTTAGCGACCGCGAAGATGAGGTCGCGCGTTCCCTGATAGAGGATGGTGAGCTTATGCTGGCTGCCGAGGCGGTCGAAGATCGGGAAGCCGACGCGCATGAGCGGAATCCCCAGGCGCTCCGCCGCCTGGCGTCCGTGGGAATGGCTGACAAGAAGATCAGTACCGGCAGCGAGGGCTTCCAGGTCTCCGAGATCTCCGACCTGGACCGATTCCGTTGGAATTCTTTCGAGAATCTTGGACGTATCGGTCGTCGTGATGGCGGCCGCAATTTCGGCGCCCAGGCTGACGAAAAAGGTCGCCAGTTGGTAGAGCTGGTCTGGTTCGGCGGCGATCGCAATTTTTTTGCCGCTGAAATGGAAATGTCCGTCGAGCAAGGCATCCTGCAATTGGCTCCGACGACGGCGTATCTTGGCCGGCACCGCCGCGCCTGAAATCGCCGAAAGAAGCGAGACAAGCTGGTCCGCAGCCTTCAACCCGGTCAGGGAGTGAAACAGCCCGTAAGGCACTCCCGTCAGGCTCTGCAGCGCTTCGGCCGCGCAGCGCATGTGCTCGCCAATGGCGATGCAATGCGCGACAGTACCAAGCGCGCGAATGTCCTCGACGCTGGTGCCGCCATGGGTGGTGGGGATCCAGCGGTCGGGCACTGTGCCATCGAGCGAGCCGGAGACGTCCGGCAGGATCACCGGGTGCAGGCCGAAGCTTTGCACCATCTCGCGCAAGTGCTCGACGTCGGCCACGGTGAGATTCCAGCCGGGCAGGATCGCGATCGTCTTGGAGTGCCGCATCTGCTCGCCACGCCGTGTAATGCCTTGGATCATCGCGGTGACGGCTTTGGCCCAGCCCTCTTCGATCGCGCCATCGAAATCCGGCGTGTGGGCCAGCATGACCTCCGTCCCGGCGAGTTCCTCCGCGCGGTCGCGCTTGATTTTGGCAATGTCGCCTGCCAAATCCTCGCCACGAGTTTCTACCAGCGCCGTTGTGCAGACCCCGATCAGCTTTGGCTTGGTGCGAGTCTTGAGGTTAAGGATCGCCTCTTCGAGATGCTCGGCGCCGCCGAGGATTGTCGCCAATTCGTCCATCGCCGTCGTTTGCAGGGGGACCGCTTCCTTGAAATGCCGGACCAAGAGCACCAAGGCGAAGCTGGTACAACCTTGGCTGCCGTGGAACAGCGGAACCGCACCATCGACTCCGAGAAAGGCGAACGCGGCACCCAGCGGCTGTGACGACTTCAGCGGATTGACCGCAGCCGATTTGGTCTGAGCAAGAATGCTGGCCATTGGCTTCATCAAGCCTAGCCTACGGCTTTGGCGGTGGCGGGGGTCGGGCCGGGGCTGGTTGTGCTCGTCAGTTGACCGTTCAGGACAGGATGGCCATCCCACGGTGCCGGGTCCCGCACCTGGCACCAGATCGGATTGCGAATGGCGAGGTCGATCTGGCGTATGAGTTCAACCATGCCGTCATAGCCAGCATAGGGATGATGACGCTCCTGGTTGATGTCGAGCCAGGGCGTCTTTGCCTTCAGCGCGACGAATTGCGTGCGCCCGCCCGACAGCATGATGTCGGCCTTGCCTTGTGACAGCATGGCGTAAAGCTCGCGCGGCGCCATCGACTCGAAGACCTGGTTCTCTTCCTTCAAGGTCTGTTTGATGCGCTCCTTGTCTTCGTCGGTCGATTTCTTGACCGAGGTTCCGACGATCTCGAGGCCGGCTTCTATCAGCGCATCAACCAGCGACCAGGACTTCACACCGCCGGTGTTGAGCAGCACGCGCTTGCCTTGGAGCCTTGGGCGGTAGGCCGCGATCTTGCTCCAGGCAATAGACTCCTCCTGCGCAATCAGCGCCTCGGTGCGGTCGACCAACTCTGGATCGGCGCCCTTGTTGACGAGCAGATCCGTGATCTTGCGAAGTGCTTGCGAGGTGGCGCTGATGCCGTAGAAGGAACCCTCGAAGAACGGGATGTCCCAGCGCTCGTCCATCTTGCGGGCGAGGTTGATGAGAGCAGTCGAGCAGACCATCATCGCCGCCCGGGCGCGGTGCGCACAGGCAATATCGAGGTAACGTGCATCGCCAGGAATGCAGGCGCGCACGCGGATGCCGAGCCGGTCCAGGAGTGGCTTTACCAGCCAGAACTCCCCAGAGAGATTGAATTCGCCGATGATATTGATATCGCATAGGCCGGCATCGTCGGGTTCAGCAGTGCCGATGACGTGATCGAGCAGTGCCTCGCCGGCGAGTTTGTTGCCGAGATTTTTGGAGCCGACGAAGCCCGGCGCATTGATGGGCACAACGGGCAAGCCTAGCTTTGCCGCCGCGTGCTTGCACACGGCGTCGATGTCATCGCCGATCAGCGCGGTCACGCAGGTTGAATAGACAAAGATCGCCGCCGGGGCATACGCTTGGCTAATCTCGCGAATGGCCTTGAAAAGCTTGCGCTCGCCCTGCCCCATCACGACGTCGAGTTCGGTGAGATCGGTCGTGAAGCTTGTGCGCCACAGGGCCGACCCCGACGACATCGCGCCTCGGTTGTCCCAGGAATTGCCCTCGCAGGCGAGCGGCGCGTGGACCAGATGCGCGACGTCCGTGATCGGCTGCAGGGCGATCTTGGCGCCGTCGAAAGCGCAGCCTCCGGCTGCGGCTCCGGGCGTCAGCGGTTTGGAACAGCCCTGTCTGCGCGTATTGGCATCCTTGCCCTGGTTCTTCTCGCAAGCGGGCTCGCAGAAGAGATCCTGCAATTTCGCACTGGGCAAGGACATTGCACCGGTCTCCAAGGTCCGTCGGAATGGCAGCCGTGCGGCTGCCAGCTTCAGCGGGTCAGGTCGAAGGAATAATCCGTCACGCCCGTTTCGATCGTAGCTCGGTCGAGCTTGTCGAAGATCTTGTCGAGGATCGTCGTCAGCACGCGCAGGCCACCCTGATAGCCTAGCAATGGGAAGCGGTGGTGATGGTGCCGATCAAAGATCGGGAACATCAGCCGGATGAGCGGTGTGCCCGTGTCGCGCTCCAGATACTTGCCGTAAGAATTGCCGATCAGCAGGTCAACCGGTTCTGTGAAAAGCAGAGAGCGCATCGCCCATAGGTCCTTGCCCGCCCAGACCTGCGCGCCCTTGCCAAAGGACGAGGCTGCGAGCAGTCTCTTCATCTCAGCTTCCCAGGCATTGTTGCCGTTGGTAGCCAAGCAGTGGGTCGGCTCGCCGCCGGTTTCCATGACGAAGCGGGCCATGGCGTGGACAAAGTCCGGGTCACCATAGATCGCGTATTTTTTTCCGTGCAGCCAGGCCTGGCTGTCGGCCATCGCATCAACCAGGCGGCCACGCTCGAGGCGGATCGACTCCGGGATGTCCTTGCCGGACATCTCCGACAGCCTCATCAGGAGCTCGTCGGTCGCTTCCACCCCGATGGGGTAGTGGAAGGAGGCCGTTGCCTGCCCCACCTCCTGGCAATATTCCAGCGTCTTGCGGGTGTTGTAGTGTTGCAGCGAGACGGTTGCCTGGGAGTTGAGCGCCGCTTTGACGTCCTCGATCTTGGTGCCGCCGTCATACATGCGAAATTCGCCATCCGACGGGGTGTCATACTGATCCGAAGCGTCCTGGATAAAGGTGTAGGACACGCCCATCACATCCAGCAGACGCTTCAGCTCGCGATTGTTGCCAACGCAGAAGCCGTCGAAACCTGGAATGATGTTTACGGTGTTGGCCACCGCGGAACGCTGCTGGCCCTTCCAGAAGTTCTCCAACACGCCCTTGACCATGGCATCATAGCCGTCGACATGGCTGCCGACGAATGCTGGCGTGTGTGCGAAAGGCACTTCGAAGTTCTGTGGGACTGAGCCTTCCTGCCTGGCATTTTCGATGAACGAATGTAGGTCGTCGCCGATCACCTCTGCCATGCAGGTGGTGGAGACCGCGATCATCTTCGGCTCGTAGAGATTGTAGGTGTTGGCAAGCCCGTCGATCATATTCTTCAGGCCGCCGAACACCGCGGCGTCCTCGGTCATGGAGGACGAGACCGCCGACGACGGCTCCTTGAAGTGGCGTGACAGGTGCGAACGGTAGTAGGCCACGCATCCCTGGCTGCCGTGGACGAACGACATCGTGCGTTCGAAGCCTGCGGCGGCGAACACCGCGCCAAGCGGCTGGCAAGCCTTGGCCGGATTCACAACAAGCGCTTCGCGAGCGAGGTTCTTGTCGCGATAGTCCCACGTTTTGGTGAATTCGCTTTGGTCTGTAACGATCTGGTCGGGATGCGGGCATTCGAAATTCAGCTTTTTTGCGGCCAACATCTGCCTGTATTCCGCCTCACGGAACAGAGGAGCATGATCGAGAACTTTTTCCGCTGACTGCGGCATTGGGTGTACCTCTTTGGATCTGGCGCGCGCCATCGGGCGGCACAGGGACGTCAAAACATTCGGATCGCCTGCGGATCAAGTAGCGCAGGCGTTCGAGGCCTCGCTGGCGATGCGAAGCGAGGTTCTCATTCGGCTGCGATGGCCGCCGACGGCTCGGACTTTTTCTTCCAAGGCGCGTCGTAGAGGTCCCAGACCGGGTTGTTTATGGCCATGTCCATGTCTCGGGCGAAGATGGCGAAGCCGTCATACCCGTGATAGGGGCCGGAATAGTCCCAGGAGTGCATTTGACGGAATGGTATTCCCATCTTCTGCACCGGGTACTTTTCCTTGATGCCGGAGCCAACGAGATCGGGGCGGATCCCCTCGATGAACTTTTCCAGTTCGTAACCGGTCACGTCGTCATAGATCAGGGTGCCCTCCCTCACGTAGTGACCAGTGCGCTGATAGTCGTCGTTGTGCCCGAATTCGTAGCCTGTGCCGACGATCTCCATGCCGAGATCTTCGTAGGCGGAGATCACGTGCCGAGGGCGCAACCCGCCGACATAGAGCATGACTGTCCTGCCCTCCAGGCGTGGCCAGTACTTGTCGATCACCGCGTCCACGAGCGGGCGGTATTTGGCGATTACATACTCGGTCCGGCCCTCGATCTCCGGCCCGAAATGCTTGGCGATGTTGCGCATCGAGGATTCGATTTGGGAAGGACCGAAGAAATTGTACTCCATCCAGGGGATGCCGTATTTTTCTTCCATATGGCGACAGATGTAGTTCATCGATCGATAGCAATGGATCAGGTTGAGCTTGGCTTTCGGCGCACGCTCGATCTCGGCGAGTGTCGCGTCACCCGACCAGTTGCCTACCACGCGCAGGCCCATCTCCTCGAGCAGGATGCGCGAGGCCCAAGCATCACCGCCGATGTTGTAGTCGCCGATGACGTTGACGTCGTAAGGCCCTGCCTCGAACTCGACTTCCTTCTTCTCAAACACCCAGTCGCGGATCGCGTCATTGGCGATGTGATGGCCAAGCGACTGCGAGACCCCGCGGAATCCCTCGCAGCGCACTGGCACGATGGTCGTTTCGTGCTGCTTGGCCTTCTTGCGCGAGACCGCCTCGATGTCGTCGCCGATCAAACCGATCGGACATTCCGACTGGATGCTGATGCCCTTGTTCAGCGGGAAGAGCTCTTCGATCTCATCGATGATTTTTTCCAGCTTCTTATCGCCGCCGAAGACGATATCCTTCTCGTGGAAGTCGGAGGTGAACTGCATCGTGACAAAGCTATCGATGCTGGTCGTACCGACATAGTAGTTGCGGCGCTGCGACCAGGAATATTGGCCACACCCGACGGGCCCGTGCGAGATGTGGACCATGTCCTTCACCGGCCCCCACACCACGCCTTTGGAGCCGGCATAGGCGCACCCTCTGATCGTCATCACACCGGGAATGGACTTGATATTCGATTTGACGTCGCATTCGGAGAGGGCCTCGCCCACTCCGGCAACCTCTTGGCCGTTGGTGGCGACGCCCAAGTGCTTCTTGCGCCGCTTTGCCGTCTTTTCTGGATACCGCGCTAGCACGTCCTCAATGAGCTTGGTGTGCAAGGCGCCGTCATTTTGGGAGTCAAGGCTCATAAAGCTGCCCTTTTTGAGGTTCTTTGGCTGGCGCCTGCTCGTTAGGCGCCCGTTCGGTGAAGGCGCCGGGAGCCGGCGCCTTGGGCGGGGCTATTGAGCGGCCGCAGGCGCGGCTTCCTTTGCCGCTAGCTCGGCAAGCATCTGCTCCTCTGTCTTCATGATGCCGAAATCGAGCAGCATGTCTTCCAGCTCTTCCATGGTGATGGGAGTCGGGACGGTGCCTTGGCCGCCATTGGCATGGATTTTCTCGGCAAGGGCGCGGTATTCCCCGGCCTGCTTGGAGTCCGGCGCATATTGGATCACTGTCATCTTACGCAGTTCGGCGTGCTGGACGATGTTGTCGCGCGGCACGAAGTGGATGAGCTTGGAATTCAGCTTTTTTGCGAGAGCCTCGGCTAAATCCAGTTCCCGGTCGGTCTGGCGCTCGTTGCAGATCAGGCCGCCGAGACGCACGCCGCCCGAATGGGCATATTTCAAAATACCCTTGGCGATATTGTTGGCAGCGTAGAGTGCCATCATCTCGCCGGACATGACGATGTAGATTTCCTGTGCCTTGTTCTCGCGGATAGGCATTGCGAAGCCGCCACAGACAACGTCGCCAAGCACGTCGTACGAGACGTAGTCCACGTCTTCATAGGCGCCGTTCTCCTCAAGGAAATTGATGGAGGTGATGACACCGCGGCCCGCGCAACCGACGCCCGGCTCGGGACCACCGGATTCGACGCACTTGATGTCCTTGTAGCCGATCTTCAGCACGTCCTGGAGCTCGAGATCTTCGACGGACCCTTCCTCTGCCGCGAGGTGGAGCACGGTATCTTGCGCCTTCGCGTTCAGGATGAGACGAGTAGAGTCAGCCTTAGGGTCGCAGCCTACGATGAGAATCCTCTGCCCGAGGTCGACCAGGGCAGCGAGCGTGTTTTGGGAGGTGGTAGACTTCCCGATGCCCCCCTTTCCGTAGAATGCGATCTGACGCAAAGCCGCCATGTAGTTTCCTTCCTTCGTTTTCATCAATCTGGGTCAATACACGCATGACCGGTCGGCAGGTCATGCCGCTCTCCCAGGAAAAGGATCAAAACTCGTGCCAGCCTGCCTGGATCGACCTGAAGAAAAAACTTCGTGTTGGTTTTCAGCTATCTAGCTCATGGATGGACCGGCTGATTGGTCAAACACCCATGTTGCGGATCCGACAAAGCCTACAGAAATGTCGATTGCTCCATGTCGACAATGACTCAGAGCCACAGCGGCCGATCCCAATCGGGCGTGACGGCGTCCTTACAGCTATCGTGAAAAACGACTGCATCTACCCAATCCGTCAGTGGTGGGCGCGAGAGGCCGCATCGACCCAGCGCTGACGTCGGTCTCACAGCAGCGATTATCGGCTGAATGGACGCTAGCCTTCCAGCCAGCTGTCATCCTGATGTCGCGGCCGGCACTGAAGCCGCGCGGCTTGCGACGCAGCAAATCTCGCACTCAGACTCAGCGCCCGCCAACCGATCGCGGTCAGAACAAGCAGATGAACTCGTGGTCGGGTATCAGATCAGTCTTCGGTGGAATCGGTGGTGGTATGCTGGCTGGCACCGCGTGATGCCGTGGCCCATAACGGAGCTGATGATCGACTAAACACACAACCATTTCGCTGTGACAAACAAACCCAGAAAGCCAATCGCCGTCGCTGCCAGCAGAATGATCCTATTCATTTCTGTCTCCGTCGATTTTTTTGGGAACAGCGACGTGTGTCAAAGCCAGCCATGCGGGCTGTTTGAGCCGCAGGTAGCCGGCAGACCGCGTTGACGATGATACGGACCGCTGCTGACCATACGAGCGGTCCAGGCGGACCGAAGCAGATGCTAGATGAGCTCTGCCGCCGCAGGATCGCGCCAGCATCGCCATTTCCCAGCTGATCAGTATGGCCCGACGGCAATGTCTCATTGCCGTAGACCGCTCAAGAGCGAGGATCGCTACCTTGCCTACCCCAGCAAGCGGAGGCGTTTTTCGCCGGCACCAGGGTCATTCTTCAATCGGTGCTGCCATCATGGCTGTTAATGGCTTGGTGGCGTGACCGATACCGGAGCCGACTGATCGACCACGGAGACAAACGATCTCGCCGTCACAAGCAAACCCAGCAAGGCAACCGCGGTGGCTGCCAGCAGGATGGACCTCTTCATCTCTCTCTCCGTCGATCATGGAATTGTGTCAAACCACCCTGTCGGCTTTAGGCCGCCGGTGGCGGGCGGCCCGATTTGGCGACCATAGGGACCGCTGCTGACGATATCCTGACGGAGCGGCCATCATGGGCAGGCGGACCGGAGCAGATGCTCACGATCTCGGCCGCTGGACGGAGGGCGCCGAGACATCGCCAATTCCGACTGATCAGCACGGTCAACACCAAGATCTCATTCTGTGGTGAGATCGCTTACACGCTCAAAAGCGAGGATCAGTACACTTCCCCAGCCGTAGGAAGCAGAGCAGTCTCTTGCCGACCCCCGGATCATCGGTCGCATCGGAAGAGGCGTCTTGGCCCTTGTCGCTTGGTGCCGCTGGCACCGTTGGTTCGGCCGGTGCCGTTGGTGCTGTTGGTCCCGTCAGTGCCGTCAGTGCATTAGCCGAATGGTTGGTGACTTCGGATGCAAACGATTTCGCCGTCACAGACAAAGCGAGCAAGCCAATCGCGATGCCGGCCAGCAGGGAGGACCTCTTCATTTCTGACTCCGTAATCCATTTGGGATGAAAGCCACCCTGCCGGCTCGACTCGCAGGCGGATCGCTACGGGGCAGATAGAGACCGTTGCTGACGACAACCTGACGAAGCGGCGTCATCAGGCAAAGCTTGAGACTGGTTCCAAAAAAGCGTCCCGATCAAACCGCGGCCTATGCGAGGTGGCAACACGACAAGCGTCTGGATCTTCGATGCCGAACAGCGCCGCGCCGATGCAATCTGATTCAATTCAGGCCGTTACGACCTTGACCAAGCGACTTGTTGATTGCCGGGATGATTTTGTCTCCCCAGAGTTCGAGTTGACGCAGCATCGTTTTGTGGTCGAAATCTCCCAATTGGGTCTGAATCGCGATCTGGTCCGGTTTCAGGACATCTAGCTCCTCCAGCAGGCGATCGATCACGCGATTCACGCTGCCGATCGGCAAGTTTTCGCGCATGGTCTCGAAGGACAGATCCTGCTGAGTCGGTGTTTCCTGCAGCAGGTAACCGTCCTGGCTCTGCTGACGGCGTTGATGCAGGGCTTCAGACAGCCGGCGCTGGAAGCGGGCATTGTCGAGATAGCTGTTGATCTCGGCGGCGTTGTCGCTGGCATAGCAGCAGCGCAGCAGCGATATCCTGGCTTGCGCGGCATTCTTTGCCTCGGAGGCTGCCGCCTTCTCGATGCTTTCGCGAAGCATGCGCAGGGTCTCCAGACCGTTGTGCAGAGCTGTGACAAAAAGGTTGTGTCCCTCACGATACGCCCGGCCCATGCTGCGCGCGGATCCGGCGGCGATCCAGATCGGCGGGGTCGGCTTCTGAAGGGTGCGGACCGAGATCGCCGTCGGGGGTATCTTCTCGTACCGGCCATTGTGCTCGAAGATCTGCTGGTTGAGGCCCTTGAGAAGAATGTCCAGATATTCAGAAAATACAGCCGGCGCCTCGTCGACGTCGACGCCAAAACGCTCGAATTCGAACTGCTGGTACCCCGAGCCGACTCCGAGTTCGAGGCGGCCGTTCGAAACGACGTCGGCGAATCCAATCTCGGAGAGCAGGCGCTGTGGCTGATAGAGCGGTAGAACGCAAACGCCAGTGCCGAGCCGAATGGTGTTCGTCACGCCGGCACAGTGCGCCACCATCATCAAGGGCGACGGAACTAGGCTGTAATTGTTGAAGTGGTGCTCGGCGAACCAGGCGGTGTTGAATTGCGCCTGCTCCGAAAGCACCGCCTGTTCGATGGAGTTGCGGATCACACTGTCGGACGATTGATGATAGCCGCGTTGAGCGGCCAGGATGAATGTCGCGAATTCCATGCTGGTTCCTTGTTTCACGGGATCGCCTTGGCCGCGGTGTCGATCTCATCTTGGCGTGGCGCAGTCCACCACATTGCGGTCAGCCGCTTTCGGTTCGGAGATCACAGCCGCGCCGGGAACGTTGGAACTCATGCCGCCCCCCCGCGGGCCACGCTTCGGTGCAGCAGCCGCAGCCCGCCGGCTGGCTCGACGAATCATTCCACGATGTTGGTTGGCTCCTGATCGGATTCGCTGGCGAACCTTGCATCGCCGAACGCATTGCAGCCCCCGTCGACGTACAGGATTGAGCCGTTGACGTATGAAGCATCCGACGAAGCCAGAAAGAACGCTGCGTCCGCGACCTCTTCCGGCTGTCCCATCCTCCCCATTGGGATGCGCCTGCTGATCGCTTTCGGGTCGATGGTGCCGAGCTTCGCCAACTGAGTGGTGCCAAGCGAGCGGATGTAGCCAGAAGCGACGGCGGCCGTCCGAATGCCGCCCGGCCCGAGTTCGGCCGCCAGGCACCGGGTCAGGATTTCCAACCCCGCCTTGGATGCGCCATGGACATGGCGCGGGGCCAAGGGCAGAAAGGTGCTGGTCGCTCCGATATTAAGGATCATGCCTCCGGGGCGCATCATCTTGATCGCCTCACGCGCGCAAGTGAAGGCACCCGTCAGAGTGGCATCAAGCACGTGTTCGGTCTGTGCCGGCATTTGTTCGATCGCCGACGTATCGGCGACAGCAGCACTGTTGACGAGGACCTCAAAGTGGCGGAAGCGCGCTCTTAATTCCTCGAACAGCGCCACCACCTCGCGCTCGACGGCCACGTTGACGGTAAGCGCCACATGCTTGCCGCCGAGCGACCGAGCAAGTTCCGTCGCGGCACTGCCATCTTTGTCGGCAATCACGACGGTGTCGCCGTTCGCGGCAAAGCGGCGAACGACGGCTGGGCCTACGCCGGTTGCCCCGCCCGTGACAAGCACGATTCGCGCGCCGGCGTGCTCGGCCGGACGGGAGAGTTCGGCTCCTGGCGTCGCATCCACCGGCGGATGTGCATCGCCCGGCTGGTTGAAGGAGGTCCAACCACCGTCAACCGTCAGCACCGAACCGGTGATGTAACTCGCTTGCGGGCTGGCCAGAAACCGTACGGCCCGGGCGATCTCGTCGGGACGCCCTATCCGCCCCATCGGCACGCGGCGGCGCACCGCCGCCAGGTCCGCTTTGCCGGCGCGTTCAAGGGCCGCGGTCATCGAAGTGCGCACATAGCCCGGCGCTAACGCCGTCACGCGAATGCCGCGCGACGCCCATTCGCACGCCAAAGACTTCGTGAAAGAGATCAGGCCCGCCTTCGACGCAGCGTAGGCATTTCGCTTCGGATTGCTGACCAGGCCCGATATCGAGGCGACGTTGACGATGACGGCGCCCGGCTGCATCCGCTTCGCTGCTTCGCGGGCCATGACAAAGGGCCCGATCAGGTTTACTCCCAGGGTGCGTCGGAAGGACTCGATACTGGTCTCGACAGTCGCATCGACAATGGGCCCAATAGCGGCGTTGTTGACGAGCACACTGATCTGCCCGAACTGTGCTTCGACCCGGCGGTAAAGCGCAAGAATGTCCTCCTCTTTCGAGACATCGAACTCGAGCCCGAGATGCGGCCGCCCGAGACCGCGGGCCAGTTCGAGCACCCCACTGTCGGGAAGATCCACTGCAACGACGACGTCTCCGTCCGCGGCGAGAGTCTTGGCCAGGACACCGCCGATGCCGTCTGCAGCACCTGTAATGATCACGATGCGTCGTGCCAGCCGGTTCCTGAGAACTTGTCTCCCACCAGGGTCACCGATCTCGACCCGGCGCCAGCCGGCGGAAAGATCCGTCTCGCCACAGTTGCTCGTCTTGGGGACGGTCCATTTCCGTCCGAACTGGGCCTGGTCCGCTCTGGACTTCTTCGCGGCGGACAGGCCGTCGCCAAAAGAGTGCGAGAGGACTGCAGCATAGTCATGGCCCTTCGCCTCCGCTGCGGGCATGCCCAGGGCGTAGACCGGATCGTCTGGATGCGGTGCTCCGAGCGGCCGCCGGGGCCCGAACAGCTCTGGCTCGAAGCCCGTCGGCGGCATCTGCTCCTGCAACCAATCGTAGACCACCGTCCGTTCGGCAATCCGCCACGCCCCTTTCCTCTTCTGAAATAGATCGCAATAGCGGCCGCAGAGGAGCTCCTGGCGTATATCGCCGGCCCTGTCGGGTCCGCGTTGCAGCGCGGTGAAATAGCTCTCGACTGCGGCGTTAGCCGGGCTGATGAAATCGATCAGGATGTTCGTGACCTGATGGATGTAGCGCGGCTGGGCCTTGAAGACATCCAGCGCATACTGGATGAAGCCCTCGGCCGAGCCGGAATAGGCACCGTGATTGTCATGCGCATCAGGCCAGTACGCGCTGCGCAGTGCCGCCTCGTCGGCGCGGTCTATTCCGCGGCAGTACCGATAGAGGCAGTCGCGGATGGCCTCCCGGTCGAGCAGTTCGATAAGTTTTGCATGGCCCATCGCTTTGTCCCAGGTTCTGAGATTGGAAGAGGCGTTTTCGCGCATTCATCTGCGCGGCAACGGTTCGTGTTGTTCGGCGCTTGACGGGGCGGTAGAGGCACCTCGCCCCGCTGTTTGCGTTCTGGGAGTTCGCTCGATGCGGCCACGCCGCGAGACTCTCAATGACAAAGCGGGTCACTCGTTCAAGCAGCGGCCGTCCGATCGATTCCCAATGCACGTTCAGGGCAGGACCGTGCGCCTCGTGCCGCCTTCGGTTCGTCTGTGACCGCGACCTTGATGTCACCGGGCAGGATGTAGCCCTCGTCATCCAGCGTGAAGATGTCCGGTGCTTGCGCCCAGCATCGCGCGTGACCCTGACATTTGGCCTTGTCGACGATGATGCGCATGGCGTTAGCTCCTCATCTGTTCCTCGGCTCGGGACGGCGTTGGCGAGGACCAGTCCAGGATCAGATTTTCGATCCCGAACACATGGCCGCCATGGGTGATGGGCGCGGTCCCCCCCTTGATCCGGAACGCCGGCATGCGCGCCAGCCACTCCTCCAGGCCGATGACAATCTCGCGCCGGGCAAGATGTGAGCCAAGGCAGCGGTGGGGGCCATGGGCAAAGGTGGTGTGGCGATTCTCCTCACGTGCGAGATCGACCGTGTTGGGGCCTTCGAATTCCGCCGGGTCACGATTGGCAATCATCGTGGCGCAAGAAATATAGTCCCCCTTCCGGATGGGCGCGCCTTCGAAATCGATGTCTCTTGTGGCCACACGGATCATCTGCACGGTCGGATAGGCACGGAGCAATTCTTCGGCCGCGAGCACAATACGGTTCGGTTTGCTCCGCAGCCATTCCTGGTCCTTTGGGTTGCGTGCGAGGTAGGCCAAGTCAAAGCCGATCGCTGCTGCAACCGTATCGAGACCTGCGACGAACAGGAGCACGCCGATGCCACGGACTTCCCCGTCGGTTAGTGGGCGGCCTTCGACATGTGCCTGCACGACGAAACTCATGAAATCATCGGCGGGTCGCTTGCGGCGCAAGGCTGCAAGTTCGTCGATGAAGGCGACAATCCGCTGGGCCGCGGTCAGTCTTTGGACAGCATTGCCATGGAGCAGATCCTTCCCCCAGCCGACAAATGTCTCAAGCCGGTGGTCGGTTAGCCCCAGAAAGCGCAGAAAGATGTTGACCGCGAAAGGGAAGGCGAAATCCCTCATCACGTCGCAGCTTGTGCCCGATGCGACGATCCTGTCGATTAGTGCTATCGCCCTTTCCCGAACGGCCGGTTCCAGCGCGGTTACACGCTGGGGCGAAAAGAATGGATTGAGAAGTGAACGAAAGATGCCATGCGCCGGCGGGTCGAGTTCGAGTGGGATCATCGGCCAGTTTTCGCCGAGCGCGGAGGCGAAGATGCTGCGCTGGCTGGAAAAGGTTTCGGTGTCTTGCAGCACTCGGCGCTGATCTCTGGCGCGCGTGATGACCCATGTACCCCGGCCATCGCGCGTGTTGTGGGGGGCATAAAAGATCGGCGGCCCGCCATGGACGCAGGCCACAGCGGCGTGGGGATCTCCGTTGGCCGTGGGCCGCATCCCTGGCGACGTGAACAGGCTGAAGTCCCTCACCATCTCGGACGGGACATGATCTGGAACCCAATGGTTCGCAACCTGGTTTTTCCTCACCTTGGGCCTCCTTTGGGCGACATGGGCTGGGCCCCCACTTGAGCGCGGTGTCTCAAAAGGCGATGTGATGAACATCGCCTCCCAGCAATGCCGCCGGATCAAGCGCTGGCGTGCCTCGTACCGCTGACGAAGGCGGTTTTAATTCAGATCGATGTCGTTCCTGATCCGTGCGAGGCAGCTTTCGTCTTCTTCCGAGCCAAAGCAGCTTTCGAAATCACTGCATTGGCGGCAACTGGGCGCGGTACATAGTGAAAAACCTTCAGCCTCGCACAGCATGCGGTATAGGTACTTCTTCCATTTCATATTCCTGGTGTTGCCGGCTGCGAGTGTCGGGAAATGCGTGGCGAGCAAGCGGCTGAGTTCGGCCCGATTGAAAAGGCCAAGATCCTGCCAGAGATGGTCATCGCGCATGGCGCGCCGGGCGATGATTTTGGCAAACCAAGCGCTCGCCGAGTCCCCGGGCCGGGCCTGCGCCAGCAAAAGATCGCGCAGGAGTTGTTCCTCCATCGCCGGTTCGACGTCGGTCGCCGCTTCCAAGGCGAATGCGCTGACAGGGACGTCTGGAAACCGGTCCGTCAGGACATCGCGCAGATCGGCACGCGTAAGGCCAGTAGCCTGCGTCGCGGTCGCCTCGCCCCGATCGATCTCCTCGAGCGCTCTTGAGAGAACACAGGCAAGCACGTGCTCGTCGAAGCTTACCGCCGGATCGATAGAAGGCCATTGGCCGACACCGCGCGACTGTGCGTGTGGAAGGCGATCTGGACTTCTGGAATTTGGAGCTGAGCGGCTGACGCCGGTTTTCCAAATAGTGCCTTCCTGAGGCTGACCTGACATTTGGCTTCCTTGCTTCGTTGCCGCGATCGCGACGTCAACCGCGACTTGAAACGCGCCGGCTGCGTCCCACCGCTCTTGGTGAGCAGATTCAAGTGCCGTGCCAACTGCGCCTCCAAACATCACACAGTAACCGGAGAACGCATTGGCGCGCGTTCAGGTGGGGAGCGCATCAAAAATGCGGATGACACGAGCGTCACTAGCTCGACAAACCCGACACCGGGTGTCTGTTTCGCAACCTCAGCAATGGCTCACCGGATGCTCCGCAACGGCAGCGGAATTGCCCGTGCCTGGCGACCGCTCCTCTCAATGTCCGGTGTCCGACATTCTACATAGCTTGCTGGAACCGGCCCTTGTTCGGAAACGATTTCTCCCTTGGCACGATACATGCGTGGGGATCCGCGAACGCTTCGTGGACGCAGGAGATGAGCCTTGTTGCAAAGGGAATGGCAATGTCGATGCGGCTTCAATTCTACGCATCTGCATATGCCGCCCCTTTTGGCGAGCGCGTGGCGCGCCGACGCCGCTATTGACCACGAGGCAACACAATTCCGGTGCGTCCAGCTGATAGCGGACGTTTGCGGCCGTTCGAGAGCCGCCCGGACCGTCCATCTCGAGTATGGCGGCCATGCTGGTCGATACACCGGTGCTTTCGATGAAGCTTCCTGCGTTCGCCGCGTCAAACCTGATGACGTGATCGCACGGGCACTTCTTGCTCGAGGACAGGCCGTACGTCGTCGATATCCTTTCCAGCGGCATGGCCGCAGAAGGCGTGCCAGAGAGCCCAGGTCAGTCAAATCGTTGTCTCGGAAGCCCGAGGCCAGAAACCGGCACGTTCCCGAACAGGCGGGAGCGCACCGACACCTCGTCCCTGTTGATGATCGGCGTTGCGTCGGCCCAACAGAGAAGCACCGCGCCAGTTTCCCTTTTACAGGAGCAACCTTGATGACCGTGAACAAGAAGATACCCCTGGTTACCTTTCGCACGCGCATTCGCGACGAATCTGTCGGTGGGCCAAATCCATACCGTTGGGATGACAAAACATCCGTCGACTATTTCGGAGGCAAGCGCGTCGTCCTGTTCTCGCTGCCCGGGGCCTTCACGCCGACTTGCTCGACTTACCAGGTGCCAGATTTTGAAGAGCTCTATGGCGAGTTCCAGAAAGAGGGCGTCGAGGCGATCTACTGTGTCGCGGTCAACGACGCCTACGTCATGAATGCCTGGGGCAAGGCGTTGGGCGTGGAAAAGCTTCAGCTCCTTCCGGATGGCTCGGGTGAGTTCACGCGCAAGATGGGCATGCTGGTTGCCAAGGACAATGTTGGTTTTGGTATGCGCTCCTGGCGTTACGCGGCCGTCGTCGACGATGGTGTGGTGGAGCAGTGGTTCGAGGAGGAAGGTTTTTCCGACAACTGCGAGACCGATCCTTATGGGGTCTCGTCGCCGCAGAACATTCTTGAAACCCTGAGGGATCGTAAAACCACCGCCGCTGTATGGCCAAGTGGAATTAACGTTTCACATCGCCCCTCGCGCACAGCCTAGGTGCATTGGCCGTAGTCATGAAGCCCTCAGCAAGCCTGTTTCAGAGCCAGAAGCAATCCCTGGTTATGACACCTCAACTCATTGAGTCGATTCGCTTGCTGCAACTGGCGCACACGGAACTGCGTCAGTTCGTGGAGCAGGAAGTCGAGAAGAACCCTCTTTTGGAACTGACGTCAAACGACAGTGAGGGTGACGCATCACCTTCGGGGGAGGATCTTCCGAACGTCGAACGCGCAAGCCAGGTCGATAGGCCTGTCGGGGCCGAGCCTTCGGAGCGGCTCAGGCAGCAGAAATCAACACGCGACCCCCCCGCTGTCGCGCCCGGCGAGCCAAGGCCAGAGGTGTTTGTCGCCATTCCTGAAACACTGCACGAACACGTCGCTGGTCAAATCGCCCTCACTGCGTTTAACCCCCAAGAGCGGATGATTGCCGGCGCGCTTGCCAGCCATCTGGACGACGCCGGATATGTTCAGGTGGATCTTTTGGGGCTGGCGGGCATCCTGAATGTCCCCGAGGCTGTTGTGGAGCGGGTTCTGGCAACCTTGCAGCTTTTTGACCCACCGGGGATATTTGCGCGAACGCTTGCCGAGTGCCTTGAAATACAGTTGCGTCAGCAGGACCGGTTCGACCCGGCAATGGCAGCTTTGGTTGCCAATCTCGAGATGGTTGCCGAACGCGACTTCAAGGCATTGAAGCGGCGTTGCGGGGTCGATGAAGAGGACTTTGTCGACATGCTGCACGAACTGCGTGCGCTTGATCCCAAGCCTGGCAACCGATTCCAATCAGGGGGGCCGGAAACCATCGTGCCCGACGTCTGGGTCCTGCCCTCGCGCGAAGGTGGATGGACTGTCGAACTTGATCCGGACACGCTGCCGAGGGTGCTGATCAACCAAAGCTATTTCGTGGAAGTCTCGCGGCTTACAGCCCAAAATGAAAAGGATCAGATATTTCTAAACGAATGCATGGAAAACGCGAATTGGCTCGTCCGCAGCCTCGATCAGCGCGCCAAAACAATCCTTAAGGTGGCTGCGGAGATCGTGCACCAGCAGGATGCCTTTTTGAGACATGGCGTGGCTCATCTGCGGCCTCTCAATCTCAGAAACGTTGCTGAGGCGATCAATATGCATGAGTCGACTGTCAGCCGGGTCACGTCGAACAAGTATATGCTCACGCCGCGTGGCGTGTTCGAACTGAAGTATTTTTTCACCGTCGCGATTGGCTCTTGCGAGGGTGGCGGTGCCCACTCCGCTGAAGCCGTTCGCCATCAAATCAAGGCGCTGATCGCCGCGGAAGATGCGGTGCTTTCCGATGAGGATATTGCCCTCCGACTCAGGGAAAACGGCATCGACCTTGCTCGCCGCACTGTCATGAAATACCGGGAGGCAATGAACATACCCTCCTCCGTGCAACGGCGCCGAGAGAAGCGCGGTTGGCCTCCCCCGACGAAAGATTCTTGATCCAAGTCTATGGTGATCTTGGTTCGTGAGAGTTGGGCGTGGCTGTTTTCTGGGCCATACCGCGCAGCCTTGGCGCGCGGTCGTTCCGCCGCGTGCTGGACCCGGTCCTTGGCAACGGTGTGAACAGCTGCCTTCCAGATATCAAGTCTGGCGCCGGCCCTGCGGGGTAAGATCAAGTTGGTCCTCGGGAATGTCGTCGAACGAGGCATAATTGAGCTTGTAGAGCTTGGCGTACAGGCCATCCCTGGCCATCAGCTGATCGTGTTTGCCGGTTTCGACCACTTCTCCGCTCTGTAGAACGATGATGCGGTCGGCTCGACGGATGGTGGCAAGACGGTGGGCAATCACCAGGCCAGTTCGGCCTGCTAGAAGCCTTGTCAGAGCCCTCTGGATTAGCATTTCCGTGTAGCTGTCGATATTGGCGGTTGCCTCGTCAAGGACGAGGATCTTGGCGTCGGCCACGAGCGCGCGCGCGAAGCTGATAAGCTGGCGCTGACCGAGCGAGAGATTGCCACCGCGCTCGCCGATCACGGCGTTGTAGCCGCCGGGCATTCCTATAATGAAGTTGTCGGCGCCGACGGCTTTGGCGGCTTCGATCACCTCGTCGCCAGTCGCGTCCGTTCTATGGTAGCGGATGTTGTCGAAGACGGTCCCGGTGAAGAGGAACGGCTCCTGCAGAACCATAGCGACCTGCCGCCCAAGCGATTCCTGCGTTACATCGCGCACGTCATGTCCGCCGACCAGCACCTGGCCTTGCTGGACATCATAGAAGCGGTGAACGAGCGCCATGGCGCTCGATTTGCCCGAACCGGTTGGACCAACCAAAGCGACCGTCTCACCCGGGTTGACATTTAACGAAACGTTTTTCAGAACCGGATGCTTGGGATCGTAGCCGAAAGTGACATTCCTGAATTCGACGGATCCGTCCATGTGCGGCCAAAGCGACTTGGCGTCCGGCTTGTCTTGAATTTCAATGTGCACGTCGAGCACCTCTGTCAGCCGTTTGCCTGACGCCATCGCGCGCTGCATGACAGAATACTGCAGCGTGAGCGAGCGGATCGGGTCGAAGAAGCGCTGGACATAGAACAAGAACGCTATCGTCACCCCTACATCGTTGCGGCCGTTCACGACTTGTGAACCGCCAACCACAATGACGGCCATGGCAAGACCCGTGAGGGTATCGACAATCGGCACCATGACCTGGGCATATTTGGCAGCGGTCAGTTGCGTCTTGAGATTGGCGTGGGCCTTGTCGTCATAGAGGAGGAAATTGACCTGCTGGCGATCCATGGATTGGACTGCCCGCACGGCATGAATGGCCTCGGCCAGCGCCCCATTGGCGGCCGAATTGGTTTCGGTGGCGGCCATGAAGGCCTTGCGGGCGCTCGGCAGCCAGAAGATGCGAATGATGAAGAGGACTGGCAATACCGAAAGCGTAAGGAGCGCCAACGAAGAGTCCAGCCACAGCATGACGACGATGATGCCGAAAAGCAGAGCGATGTCGCCCACCGAAAGCACCGACGTCTGGAGAAATTCCTGGATTGCGCCGATATCACCCTGGAGTCGCGACATCAGGCGCCCGACCTCGGTCTTGTCCATGAAGGAAAGCGAAACCCTCTGCAGATGGCCGAACATGGCGCGGCGAATGTCGAAGAGCACGAGCTCGACCATTTTGCCGATCGCGCTCTCCTGCACGCAACTGGCAACGCAATTGACCAAAATTGCGAGAAAAAAGACGCCGGTGGCCACAAGCAGCGCAGAGCCATCGTTGCTTCCAGGCGTGATGGCGTGCTCGATCGCGTAGCGGATGATCAGCGGGATGAGAAGCTGCACGCCGGCACAGATCAGTACCCCGGTAACCGCTATAACAAGCTGGATCCGGTAAGGCTGGATGAATGCCCAGATCCGCCGGACGATGTTCTTGTCAAAAGCCTGACCGAATAACTCGTCCTCGGTTCGGGGCGAGCCGACGACAGCGCGCGGCGGCCGCGTGCCGTCGTCGCGGACAGCATTGCCTTCGCTGTCGCCGTCGACATTCTGGACCATCAGTTCGCTCCGTCGACTTCGCCAGGCCGAGCCTGGAGGTCATGTAGCGCCTGATAGCGCCCTCCCCTGGCCAGAAGCTCTTCGTGAGTGCCTCGTTCGACGATCTCGCCATTTTCCACGAAAAGAATCTGATCGGCGTGCATGACGGAACTCAGCCGGTGGGCAATGATGATCGTCACGCGATCTTTCGCGAAACGCCGCATGGCTGAGCGAATGCGCCGTTCGGTAGCGGCGTCGATCGCGGCGGTGGAGTCGTCGAAAACAATGACCGGTGGGCGCAACATCGTCGCGCGCGCTATCGTGAGACGCTGGCGCTGGCCGCCCGACAGGGAAACGCCACGTTCGCCAACCACCGTCTTGTAGCCGGCGGGTAAGCTCAGGATATAGTTGTGCAGTTCGGCGGATACGCTTGCCCGCTCGATCCGCGGTTGGTTGGCCCATGGATCTCCATAAGCGATATTGTTCTCGACCGTTGTGGTGAACAGGAACGCATCCTGCTGCACGACCACGACCGCCCGGCGAAGCGAAGAAAGGGTGACGTTGCGGATATCTTGCCCGTCAAGAGTGATGGCGCCAGCGCTGACGTCGTAAAATCGGGGGATCAGGTGAGCCATTGTCGACTTGCCCGAACCGGGGGGGCCGACGATGGCCAGCGTCTCGCCTCTGCGGGCCTCGAAACTGATGTTCCTCAGAATCTGATGATTTCGAGCGCCTGGGTAAGCGAACGAGACATTGTCAAAACGTACAATGCCCTCGTTGATTTTAAGGGGGCTAGCCTGGGGCGCATCCTTAATTGTGACGTCCAGATCGAGGAAGGCGAAGAGACGGGAACCGCAGGTCGAAGCGCGAGCGAAGGCATTGACCATCAATCCGATTTGGCGGACCGGCATTTGCAGGAGGGTCATGAATGTCAGGAAAGTCGCGAGGTTTCCGACGCTGATCTCACCGGCAATGACCTTGGTGCCGCCGATCCAGAGGACAAGGCCCATGGCGAGGAAGAAGGAGAAGCTCACCGCCGAAGTGTTGCGCGCGGAGATGTCAACCCGTTCCTGGGCAAGTGCAAGCGCGCTCTTCGAGGCTCGCTCAAATTTCAGCATCTCATAGGCCTGCGCCGAAAAGGCGCGGACAACGCGGATGCCACAGAGATTCTCCTCCATGACGCGGCTCAGAACCGATAGCCGGCCTTGCAGTTCGAGCCAAGTCGCGCGGAGCTTGAGCTGGGCGCGCGATGAGCGCCATCCCACGAACGGCACAAAGCTTAGCGCCACGACACCGAGCGCCACATTGATGGAGAGCAGACTATAGGCGCCAATACCGATTAGCATGGCCAGCAGGACGGAGCGGATCAGCGCCGCGGAGAAAAACCAGCACACGCCTTCGAGATCGAGCATGCAGACGGTAATCAGATCGGCTGAATGCGCCTGGTCATGAAAAGAGAAGCTGAGGCGCTGGATCTTTTCGTAACAGGCGAGCCGCAAGTGATAGGCGAAGTGATGAGCGACGGACTCGGCAAAGTAATTCTGTGCCAATGTGAAAAGGCCGCGCAGCGCACTGACGGCGAGCAGTAGGAGACCCGAACTCCAAAGCGCTTGGTCGGTTGCACCGGCAGAGATGCCGCCGCCAGTCCGGATGAGGTCAACAGCCCGACCGAGCATTGGAGGAATGAGCAATTGCAAGGTTGCAGCCAGGAAAGTCGATCCAATCGCGAATGCAACTTGCCACGGGTGGCGCAAATTCATCCAAGTGATGCGCGGGAGCGTGCTCAGCCCTTGGCCCCAACCCGCCGCCTCCACATGCGCGGTCGAATGCCTCGGATTGGTTGCGCCGCCATCGGCATGATTGTTCACGGGCGTAATTTCCAGATCTGTTTGCCTCAGCTTTGGCGAGCAAGTTGGGCGGCTCACTGGAACAAGCACTTGCTGGAGGACTGTTACCCAAGGTTCGCTTTCCATTTTTGTGATGTTCCCGGCCGTTGGATTTGGGCGTAGTGAGCAAGCAAACGGCTGAGCTCGGCCTGATCGGAAGACGCGAGTCCTTTGCAAGTTTATTGCGACCGCTCGTCGTGGAACGATGTAGCCCGACGGGTCGCCGGGCGGGGCTTTCAATCGAAATCGACACAAAGCGAAGACTGAAAGAACAATGGAGGGAGACTGCGGGGCGGGAGGTCCCGCAGTCGGCACGAAGACCAGCTGGCTTCCATCGTGGTCGGCTCGCCCGTCTCGCGGCAGCAATGTCATCGTCGCCAGTTCGCTACGGCCTTGCGCGCTTGCGCAACCTCTGAGCAGAAGCGTGTACCGAACTAGCGGCGATGGGTCTCGATAACCAAATTTTCAGCCGAAGACCGACAATGGCGGCGAACGTGTTTTGGGAGGCGGCCTATGTAGATGCCAGGTTGCCCATTGAATGGCGATCTGGGGCAGGTCTGACATTTTGCTGTCCTTCCTTTGTTGCGATGTCACGGGGCGACATGAAACGGCCGACTTCCGCCGCGTCGCAACGAGAGTGCTTCAAAAGCCATGCCAGGTGCGGCGGAAGAGCTCAGAGACAGTTGATCGCTGGTGTTCAACGACTTGGAAGGCTCCAGAAAACCCAGGCCGAACACCCCTCGTGTCGTTGGCTCGACAAAGCCGACAGCTGTGTGTCGCCAAGGAAACTCCGGAACGGCGCCCTGCCCTCCCGCCCCACCCGGCCGCGTGTCGAGCGCTGTGGACAATATGGGCATGCGACCTGCGCTATCAAAAACGTCACCTGTTTAGAAAAACAGTCCTCCTCTGGCACGATCCGTGCGTCGGCATCGCCGAACATCGCGCACTGAGGAGACGTCCCATGATCACGCTCACCGAAAATGCTGTCGCCGCGGTAAGGACCGCGCTTACGCAAGCCGGCGAGCCGGCGGAGGGCCTGCGCATCAAGGTCGAGGGTGGCGGCTGCGCGGGACTGAAGTATCTCATGGGCCTGGAAACCCTCTCGCAGGAGGGCGATGCGGTCATCGAGAAAGACGGCGTCAAGGTATTCGTCGACGTAAGCTCGCAGCCCCATGTCGCAGGCATGACGGTCGATTTCGTGACGAGCTTGGAAGGTTCTGGCTTTGTCTTCGATAATCCGAACGCATTGGAGAAATGCGCTTGTGGGAAGTCTTTCGCCTGATTGCCTGCGCGAAGAGGCAGGCCATGTGGGCCTATGCGGCGGGCAAGAGCTTTCCATCCGACGAACGCCAGCGTTCTGGCCACGGCGAATGCCGAAAGCCAGGCTGGCGCGCTCCTCCGCCAATTCAGCTCTGCCACCATCGCATGGGGGCAGACGCTCGGGGGGCGACGGGTCGTGGCGTGGACGTGTTTCCGGTCAGCTAAGGAGAGCTTCATGAGGCCGATCTATCTCGACAACAACGCGACGACGCGAGTGGATCCTCAGGTCTACGAAGCGATGCGGCCACTCTTCATGGATCAGTTCGGCAACCCTTCGTCGAAGCACGGATTTGGCGCTTCCGCGCGCACGGCCGTCAAAAAGGCGCGTCAGCAGGTGCAGGAGCTGATCGGCGCGCAATTTGAAGATGAGATCGCCTTCACATCTGGGGGAACGGAAAGCAACAATGCGGCGATCCTCTCGGCGCTTGAGGTGATGCCCCACCGCCCAGAGATCGTGATCTCCGCGGTCGAGCATCCGGCCGTGCTGGCGCTGTGCGCGGACCTTGAGAAGACGTGCGACGTCAAGGTGCACATGGTCCCAGTGGATCGCCATGGCAGGCTCGACATCGATGCCTACAGGGCGGCGTTGAGCCCGGGCGTGGCCATTGTCTCGATCATGTGGGCAAACAACGAGACCGGCACGATTTTTCCCGCAGTCGAGTTGGCTGACCTGGCCAAGGACGTCGGTGCCCTTTTCCACACGGACGCCGTGCAGGCAGTCGGTCGGCTTCCGATAGACCTGAAATCGACAGCAATCGACATGCTGTCGCTCTCCGGACACAAGCTGCATGGCCCCAAGGGCATTGGTGCGCTTTATATCAGGCGCGGGGTGTATTTTCGTCCGCTGATCAAGGGGGGTCGCCAGGAGCGTAACCGGCGCGCTGGCACAGAGAATTCGCCTGGCATCGTCGGGCTTGGCAAGGCAGCCGAAATTGCCATGAAATTCATGGATGAGGACGGTAAACGAATAAAGTCTCTCCGCGATCGATTGGAGTGCGGACTTCTTCAGCGCATTCCAGACGCTTTCGTGACCGGCGATCCCATGGAGCGGCTCTCGAATACGACCAACATCGCCTTCGAGAATGTCGAGGCCGATGGCCTGCTGGTGCTTCTCGATCGCGAGGGGATCGCCTGTTCCTCTGGCTCGGCCTGCACTTGCGGCTCAACAGAGCTCAGCCATGTGCTCACAGCAATGAACATTGCCGGCTCCGCGGCGCAAGGGGCAATCCGCTTCTCCCTGTCGCGCGACAACAGCGGGAAGGACATCGACCGGGTACTCGAGATCGTGCCAGCACTCGTGGAGAAGCTGCGTGATGACCTCCCCACCTGCAACGTATACGGCGATGGGATTTGAGATCTGCGCCTTGGGAGAGAAGCTAGCCGAGCCCGAGATCATCATCACCGACCAGGGAGATCGCAATGAGCCGCTGTTCCACCGAAAGGCCAATCATCGAAGTCGCCGGCATTCTCACACAGCTGAAAGGCCTGTCTGCCGCGGAGGAGTTCTTCGCCGTCCTTCGGGTCTGCTATGATCCAAAGGTGCTCGATGTCTCCCGGCTTCATATCATGAAGCGCATGGGTCAATATCTCGCCGACGAGGATTTCTCAGATCTCACCGACCAGGTGATCGCCGCGCGCGCGCGCGCCACATTGCAACGCGCCTATGAGGACTTCGCCACAGCCTCGCCACTCAGCCATCGGGTCTTCAAGGTACTCAAAGACCACGATCCAAATCGCCCTGCCACGCCCGGCCGCACCTTCGTCCCCTTCGATTCCATCCTGAAGCCGTTCGGAAAGGAGTGAACGCGACAGCGTTGCCACACGACAATGTCGTGAAGGCGACAAATCCGGCAGCCACGGCTCAGACGCATAGTGGCGCGTTTTAACGGGATGTAGCCAGCACTAGCGGTTGGCACGAATGGTGCTTGCAAGCAGATCAAGCGCCAAGCCGCACTCCGATGGAGCCATAGAGATTGCATGCATATCGTCGTCTGTATCAAGCAGGTCCCCGATTCAGCGCAAATACGCGTCCATCCGGTGACGAATACGATCATGCGCCAAGGTGTGCCGACGATCATCAACCCATACGATCTGTTTGCGCTCGAAGCGGCACTGAGGCTGCGCGACACCGATGGCGGCGAAGTTACCGTGCTGACCATGGGCCCTCCTATGGCAGAGGACGCACTGCGCAAGGCGCTCACCTATGGCGCCGACCGCGCGGTGCTCCTGACCGACCGTTTTTTTGCCGGCTCCGATACGTTGGCCACCTCGTTTGCTCTCTCTCAGGCGATCGGCAAGATCGGTGAGACATTCGGACCCCCCGACATCGTCTTCACAGGCAAGCAGACGATCGATGGCGACACGGCCCAGGTGGGGCCTGGCATCGCCAAGCGTCTCGACCTGCTGCAGCTCACCTATGTAGCCAAGATTGCCGTCCTTGATCTCGATGCGCGCGAGATCACGGTCGAACGCCGCGCGGAAGGCGGTATGCAACTGCTTAAAAGCAAGCTTCCGTGCCTCATTACGGTGCTGGAAGGCATCAACGAAATCCGCCGCGGCTCGCTGCAAGACGCGCTGCGCGCGGCCCGTAGTCAGGTCGTGAAATGGAGTGCGGCCGAGGCTGGCATCGAGGACCTCGGGAAATGCGGCTTGCGCGGATCGCCGACCGTCGTGAAGCGTGTGTTCGCGCCTGCCAATCGGGTGGAGAAGGCAATGCAGATCGACAGCGCAGACAAGGTGCTGCGCGATGTCGCTGACGAGCTGATTGCTGCAATCTTCACCCGCCAGCCGGCGCTGGAACACGAACTGGCCTTCGAGGGTGCCTGAGGAGCTAAGGATGTCGAGCGAAAACCGAAGAACCCCTGCTGCGACGGGTGGTCGTGCTGGTATGAAGAAGGATCTGCCCGAGCGTTTCAAGGACTATCGGCACGTCTGGGTTTTCATCGAGCTGGAGCGCGGCGAAGTGCACCCGGTCTCCTTCGAACTGCTGGGCGAAGGTCGCAAGCTAGCCGATAAGCTTGGCGTGCAACTTGCGGGCGTCGTGCTCGGGCCCGCGGGAGAGGCCTCTTGGCATGCCGTCGCCCAGGCCTTCGCCTATGGTGCCGATCTTGCCTACATCGTGGAGGCGCCGCTGCTTGCTGACTATCGCAACGAGCCCTTCACCAAGGCGATGACCGACTTGGTCAATACCTACAAACCCGAGATCCTGCTTCTGGGTGCCACCATGCGTGGCAGGGACCTTGCCGGCTCGGTGGCGACCACTCTGCTGACCGGGCTCACGGCCGACTGCACCCAACTTGACGTGGATCCTGATGGCTCGCTTGCCGCCACTCGGCCGACTTTTGGCGGTTCATTGTTGTGCACCATCTATACGCTCAACTGCCGGCCGCAGATGGCGACAGTGCGACCGAGAGTCATGGCTTTGCCGCAGCGCGAGGAAAAGCCCGTCGGGCGTGTCATCCAGCACAAGTTGTCGATGCTCGAGGACGAGATCGTCACCAAGGTGCTTGGCTTCCTGCCCGATGCCCAGTCGGTGAAGGCAAATCTTGCCTTTGCCGACGTGGTGGTTGCGGGTGGCCTCGGCCTTGGCGGGGCGGAGAACCTGCAGGTCGTGACGAAGCTCGCCCGGGCACTGGGCGCCGAATATGGCTGTTCGCGCCCGCTCGTCCAGAAAGGCTGGATGCCGGCTGAACGGCAGATCGGCCAGACCGGCAAGACCATCCGACCGAAGCTCTACATCGCGGCTGGAATTTCAGGCGCCATCCAGCACCGGGTGGGCGTTGAAAGTGCCGATCTGATCGTGGCCGTCAATACCGACCCGAACGCGCCGATTTTCGATTTCGCCCATATCGGCATCGTCACTGATGCGATCCGCTTCCTGCCGGCATTGACGGAAGCCTTCACCCGGCGGCTGTCGCCGCACAGTCGCGACAAGCTTGCGAGCTAAGGGAGACGGGCATGCTCGAGGAAAAATTCGACGCTATCGTTATTGGAGCCGGCATGGCCGGCAACGCAGCTGCTTTCACGATGGCAAGTGGCGGCCTGAAGGTGCTGCAGTTGGAGCGCGGAGAGTATCCGGGCTCCAAAAATGTCCAGGGAGCCATCATGTATGCGCACATGTTGGAGAAGATTATCCCCGACTTTCGGGATGACGCGCCTCTCGAACGGCATCTGGTGGAGCAGCGCTTCTGGATGATGGACGACACATCCCATGCTGGGATGCATTATCGGTCCGACGACTTCAACGAAGCGAAGCCAAACCGGTACACAATCATCCGGGCCCAGTTCGACAAGTGGTTTTCGCGCAAGGTGCGCGAGGCCGGGGCGACGGTCCTGTGCGAAACGACAGCGACGGAGCTCGCCTATGATCCCGCAGGCAAGGTCGTCGGCGTTCGCACCGACAGAGCCGGGGAAAGGCTCTTGGCGGATGTCGTCATTCTCGCGGAAGGCGTCAACGGACTGCTAGGCACGCGGTCGGGCTTGCGCAAACTGCCGAGGGCAGAAAGCGTGGCACTCGCCGTGAAGGAAATGCATTTCTTGCCCGAAGAGGTGATCGAGCAACGCTTCGGCCTCAAGGGCAATGAGGGCTGTGTCATTGAGGCAGCGGGCACCATCTCCCGCAGCATGACCGGGTTGGCGTTTCTCTACACCAACAAGGAATCGATCTCACTGGGCATCGGTTGCCTCGTTTCCGATTTCGCTGCGACGATGGAGAGCCCGTATGTCCTGCTCGAGGGTTTCAAGAACCATCCCTCGGTGCGGGCGCTGATAGCGGGCTCGGAGGTGAAGGAATACGCCGCCCATCTCATTCCCGAAGGCGGGTACAAGGCGATCCCGCAGCTCTTCGGCGACGGTTGGGTCGCCGTCGGAGATGCAGCGCAATTGAACAACGCCGTTCACCGCGAGGGTTCCAATCTCGCAATGACGTCCGGTCGCGTCGCAGGCGAGGCGATCATGCAGATCAAGGCCCGGAAACTCCCGATGACCAGGCGTAATCTCGCGCTGTACAAAACCATGCTGGACAGCTCTTTTGTCCTCAAGGACTTGCGCAAACATAAGGATATGCCGGCACTGCTGCACACCAACTCCCACAGCTTCTTCATGACATACCCGCAGCTGATTTCGCTGGCCGCGCAGAATCTCGTGCGGGTCGATGGCACGCCTAAGATCGACAAGGAAAAGGCGACCACGGCAGCGTTCATAGCCTCGCGGTCGCGCTGGGGGCTGGTCAGCGATGCGTTGCGCCTGGCATTCGCCTGGCGCTGAGGGAGAGCAAGATGACGATTGCAGTGCCGGCCGTACGCGTCGAGGACAAGCTATATCAAAACCGCTACCTTATCGATGCGGGGCGTCCCCATATCACCGTGCGAGCTCACCAAAGCCCGAGCGCGAACCTGCTGGCTTTGACACGCGTCTGTCCGGCAAGATGCTATGAGCTTAACGCCACGGGTCAAGTGGAGATCGCAGCCGACGGGTGCATGGAGTGTGGCACTTGCCGAGTGCTATGCGAGGCCAGTGGCGAGATCACGTGGAATTATCCGCGCGGCGGTTTTGGTGTTCTCTTCAAGTTCGGATGATCTACGCATTTACCGTCTGATAGCGGGGCCAACAACTCCTAGTTGCGGCAACGCGTCGCATAGGCAGTTGCCAAGAACCGCCTCGCAATTGAAGACGGTATAGCCGATAGTTCTCTTCGACATCCGAAAAAACAGGAATTTGCCGGTGGGGGGACACACGGAGCTGTTTGTATGGACGATACGATGCGCGGCAGGGTCGACCCCATAAGCTCTACCACCCTGCCTGAACCAGCCACAGGAAGCATGCATAACGCGGATATCTCGCTTAGGGGACTCTACGAGATATCGAAGATCCTGACCGCCCCTGCCCGGTTAGAGTCCACGCTGGCCAATGTCATCAAGGCGCTATCTTCCTTCGTGCGGATGCGTCGTGGAGCAATCATCGTCCTTGGCGCTGATGGAGGGCCGGATATCTCCGCAATACCGGGCAACGTCTATCCACCCCAGTCAGTCACTCGCCGCGCCATACCGCAGGCCATAATCGACCAAATCGTCGCTACGGCGAGGCCGGTCATCATAGAGGATGTCAGCAAGTCCGCACTGTTTCAGGGTGATGGTGAAACGGTGTCGAACGACGAAGCCGTTGCGCTGACCTTTGTCGGTATCCCTGTAAAAGCGCAGGATGAAATCCTCGGGATATTGTCGATCGAGCGCCTCAAAGAGGAACCCAGCTCCGTCCATGACGACGAGGACCTGCCCTTCCTCAACATGGTCGCCGACCTTGTCGGCCGCGTTGTCCATCTGCACCGCTTGGCGAATACTGACGGTCATCAGCTCGTCGAACAGCAAGCTGGACCGGGCAAACCGCGCGACGCAGAAAGGGCCGACCCCGGCCGGTATCGGTCGGTCAAAATCGACGGGATCATCGGGGAAAGCCCGGCAGTCAAGCAGGTGCTCGAAATGGTTCCAATCGTGGCAAGGACCAATTCGACCGTTCTTCTGCGCGGCGAAAGCGGCACCGGCAAGGAATTCTTTGCTCAGGCAATCCACAAGCTTTCGGGCCGTAGGACGAAGGCCTTTATCAAGCTCAACTGCGCCGCGTTGCCTGAAAGCGTTCTGGAATCGGAGCTGTTTGGGCATGAAAAGGGCGCCTTCACCGGGGCGATCGCGCAACGGGCGGGCCGTTTCGAATTGGCGCATGGTGGAACCTTGTTGCTCGACGAGATCGGCGAGATTTCGCCTGCTTTTCAAGCCAAACTGTTGCGCGTTTTGCAGGAGGGTGAACTGGAGCGGGTCGGCGGAAACAGGACGCTCAAGGTTGATGTCCGGCTTATCTGTGCCACCAATAAGGATCTTGAATCGGCTGTCGTGAATGGGGAATTCAGGGCTGACCTTTACTACCGCATCAGTGTGATACCGATCATCCTGCCTCCGCTGCGAGACCGACCCGGCGATATTCCACGTCTGGGTGAAGTCTTCCTTGACCGGTTCAACAAGGAGAACCATCGTCAGCTCGCCTTCACCCCTTCGGCGCTTGACGTCATGTCGCAATGCTACTTCCCTGGTAATGTCCGCGAGCTGGAAAACTGCGTGAGAAGGACGGCTACACTTGCCCGTTCCACCACGATCGTTCCGTCCGACTTCGCCTGCCAAAACGGCCAGTGTCTTTCTTCGCTCATTTGGAAGGGAACTGGCTGTTCCCACGGCGGCAATGCTATGGCCGGTCTCGCCCGCGGCACCATGGACCGAGTTGGATCGCCGCTCCCGGCCCGGCGCATCGGCTCGGCGACTGAAGCATGGCCCGATAGCGCCAGCGATGACGATCCCAATCGTCCCGCAAGAGGCCCCCGCCTGACGGAACGCGACCGGCTGATCGCCGCGATGGAAAAGGCCGGCTCGGTCCAGGCCAAAGCGGCTCGTCTCCTCGGCCTCACACCCCGTCAAGTCGGCTATGCACTACGCCGGCACGGCATCGAGGTGAAGAAATTCTAGACGTCTGCATGATGTCCGGTCTGAGTGGACCGCCCGTTTTGCGGAAATAAGACCGATCCTCTCGGATCCATTGGCTTCGTCAATGTCGGAGGTCCTACAGAACCGAAGTCGTAAGCAGCTGACAAACCAGACACGAGAAGCCGAGATTTTAGCTGAATGCCGCCTCTGCGGGGTTTGGCACGGCTCTTGCGCCTGGAAGTGTAACGTCAGCCTAACAGAGCTATTCGATGTCCCCACCGATGACTTCGCTTGAAAGCGAGACCAAAAAGATCTCGCCCGCGAAATCGGCTGGATGCGCCTCTTCAACCTGCGGCTCGCCCGCAAGCCGTGTCGCCATGGAGTCGGCTGTCTGGGAGAAGGTCAAGGATCATCCGTGCTATTCAGAAGAAGCGCACCATTATTACGCCCGCATGCATGTGGCGGTCGCACCAGCTTGCAACATCCAATGCAACTACTGCAACCGCAAATATGACTGCGCCAATGAGAGCCGACCTGGTGTCGTCTCGGAAAAGCTGACCCCAGACCAGGCAGTCCGCAAGGTGATCGCGGTCGCCAATGACGTGCCGCAGCTTTCCGTGCTCGGCATCGCCGGACCGGGAGATGCCTGCTACGACTGGAACAGGACCAGGACAACGTTCGCACGAGTTGCCAAGGAGATCCCCGATCTCAAGCTGTGCATCTCGACCAATGGGCTGGCGCTGCCGGACCATGTCGCTGAACTTTGCGACATGAATGTCGATCACGTTACAATCACCATCAACATGGTCGACCCGGAAGTCGGCGCAGAGATCCATCCTTGGATCTTCTACAAGCACCGCCGCTACACCGGCGTCGAGGCGGCCAGGATCCTGCATGAGCGGCAGATGCTGGGCCTGGAGATGCTGACGGCGCGTGGGATCCTTATCAAGATCAATTCGGTGATGATCCCAGGCGTCAATGACGAGCACCTTGTCGAGGTGAACAAATGGGTGAAGGAGCGCGGCGCCTTCCTTCACAACGTCATGCCGCTGATTTCCGACCCGAAACACGGTACCCACTACGGCCTGATCGGTCGACGCGGGCCAAAGGCGATGGAGTTGAAGGCTCTTCAGGATCGCCTCGCAGGCGGCGCAACATTGATGCGCCATTGCCGGCAGTGCCGGGCCGATGCCGTTGGCCTGCTCGGCGAGGATCGTGGCCAGGACTTCACGCTCGATCACATTGCCGACGAAGTCACCTACGATGCCAGCAAGCGCAACGCCTATCGTGAAGTGGTGGCGCGCGAGCGCGGCGATCACGTGGTGGCGAAGAGTGAAGCGCTCGAAACGGTCAAGGCAACCGGCTCGGGCAGGTCGCTTCTTGTCGCTGTGGCCAGCAAGGGCGGCGGCCGCGTCAACGAGCACTTCGGCCACGTGAGAGAATTCCAGATCTACGAGGCTTCGCCGAGAGGGATCAGCTTGGTCGGGCATCGCAAGATTGAGCAATATTGCCTGGGTGGCTGGGGCGAGGATTCCGCGTTAGAGGGCGCCCTCGCTGCCCTCGACGGCATAGAGGTCGTGCTGTGCGCCAAGATCGGAGAATGCCCGAAGGCCCGCCTGACGGCAGCCGGGATCCGCGCTATCGATGATTATGGCTATGAGCATATCGAGACCGCGATCGGCACGATTTACGCTGCCGAATTTGGGGGCGGATCCTTGGCCGCGACGGCCTGAGACCTCTCAATCCAATTGACCAGGAGTTGAAGAAAAATGGCGTTCAAGATCATCGCATCCCAGTGTACTCAATGCGGTGCCTGCGAGTTCGAATGTCCTTCTGGTGCGATCAAATTCAAAGGCGAAGCCTACGTCATCGACGCAAAAAAGTGCACCGAATGCAAGGACATATTTGAGGCACAGCAATGCGCCTCCGTCTGTCCGGTGGAGATGACCTGCGTTCCCGCTTGACCTTCCGATCGCTTTGCGACGTGCCTTGAAGTTCGTCGCCCCAGATCTCCAACCGCGAAAAGGAAGAACAGCCATGAACCTCTGGCGCGAACAGGAGGTCGAAATCCATAAGCCTCCGAGGTTTATGCCGGGCGAAAGGGTCTGCGCCACACGCCACATCAAGAATGACGGCACCTATCCCGGCCGGGCGACTGGCGAGAACCTGGTGCGGAAAGGTGACGAAGGATATGTGCGCGACATCGGCACCTTTCTCCAGCAGTTTTATATCTATGCGGTCGAGTGGGTCGATCGTGGCACGGTGGTGGGCATGCGGGCTCGTGAAATGACAAGCCTCGACACGTCTTCTGCTGCTTGCGGTGCCGAAATGACTGACGCTCCTCACGACCGGGCAGGCACATGAAGATAATGATCCGCAGGACCGATGCTGGCCTGTCGGCATATATCCCCAAGAAGGATCTCGAAGAGCCGATCATCGAGGTCGAAAATGAAAGCCTGTGGGGCGGGGCCGTGGTGCTCAAAAACGGCTGGCGTTTCGTTCTGCCTGAGCTTCCGCAGGACACACGTTTGCCGATCACTGTTGAGGCTCGGAAAGTTTCCGACGCCGCAGACTGACGGTAGAGGAACGGGCATGAACACCATCGCGCGCCATCTTCTAATCACCCGGGACAGTCATGCCGAGACGCGGCTTGACCTGCTCAAGGGAGCGCTGGTCGCAGACGCGATCATTCCCTATCTTGGTCCTGGTCTGCTCCGGCTCGGCTGCGCGAAGTCGCCCTTACCGCATACTCCGGAAGCTGTCGCCGCGGCCCTCAACAAGCGCGCCCCAGCCCCCTCCAAGATTCGCACCAATATGTGGTCTGTGGCGCAGTTTATCGAACAGCGACGGCATCGGCGGACGCTTCAGGCTTGGATGGCCGAAATCTTCGCCGCGTCTGCGGTGCCGATGGTCCTCCACACCTGGCTCGCCACGCTGCCGCTCTCGCTCATCGTTGACAGTTGGTATGACGGTGCCATGCGCGCGGCCCTGATCGCGACCGGCCGAAGGGATGTTGTCGAAATACAAGGCGTCACGCGGGCGAACGAAATCAGTGACATTTGGACCAAAGCCTACGATTTGTCCGGAATTGAACTCGACCGGGTACCACCGGTAGAGACGGTTCTCTATGTTCCTCATGGCAGCATCAGGCCGGCCGCAAACTTCCTGGTCTCAGATTCCGACTATGTCGAAGTGCTAACAGACATCGACATCCAGACGCCAATTCCCGATCAGGTGAAGCAGCGGCGCAGCAATCGGGGGTTTTTCTTTGTCGGCTGCCGCTTTGACGATCAGATGTTACGCACCTACGCCCGGCAGATCATGAAGCGCTCCGACGGGCCACATTGTGCGCTAATCGATGGGTCTGTGCTGACCAGAAACGAACGCCGTTTCCTGGCAGAGTGCGCAGTCACAGTCATTGACATGCCGATAGACAAAGCTGCGGATCGGCTTGCCGGATCGCCTTAAGCCAAAGAATTCCAGGTTGACGAACGCGAATCCTTTCATTTTGAGCAGGTAGACGACGGCGTCGCTTAGCCGGGGTCTCCGGCACGCGGGGACTGTTGCGCGGCGCTGGAGTCAGCGTGGTGAAGCGGTCTGAATGCGGTTTGACTAGCGCAGGTGAGTCAACGATGCTGCCAGATGCGTCGGGATCGGACGCCAACTTGAGGGAGTCGCGGTATACACCAGAGACATTCGAGACACGTCGACCATGCCACAATCAGTTTACCACCGCCGAACCACTGCGTGCGTCTCGCAATGCACAACGATTCTCACATGGCTCGGGGCAACACATGCGGACAGAGACGTTCTCGCGTTATGTGCCCTTTAGGCAAATTTGCATCGAATTAGGAGGTGACACCTGCAGCAGCCTTGCGCGGCGGACCCATTCGGGATGCCTCCTGCAATAATATCTCGCGCATCCATATGCTTGCGGAATCGCTGTTGTGAAGAGCAGGCCATTGTATGGCTTCGGTAAATGCGGGAAGCGGCAGCGGAATTTCAGCGATCCGCAGCGGTATTGCTCCTGCAATGTGATCAACCAGCCGCGACGGCAAGGTGGCTATCCGCTCCGTCCGCGTCAACATGGGCGGGACCATGCAGAAGCCCTGTACGACGACCTCGATACGTCTCTTGATCCCGTGCTCGAGGAAGTACCATTCTTCGATGGAGGGCTGCCGCGTGCGTCCGAACTTGGCGGCAACATGCCCCATCGACAGGTATTGCTCGAACGTAAGCGGTTTTGATAGCGCCTTGTTCGTGGGGCAGCCTACGCAAACGAGAGTCTCTTCGAATAGTGTTGCTCTAGGATGCGCGCTCGACATGAACACGTCTGGAAGAATTAAAAAATCGATCTCCCCGCGCCTCAGAAGCTCATCGGGGTCCTCGGACAGAGGCAGCAGTTCAAAGCTGACGTCGGGCGCTTCCCGTGCGACACGCTCCACGACCGATTGGAAATATACGGACGTCATGAAATCGGAAATGCTGATCCGGAAGCGGCGCTTCGATTGAGCTGGGTTGAACATGTCCCAGGAAATGATGGAGAGCTGAACGTGCAGCAGAGCCTCACGGACGGCGGGGGCCAGCCCTTCGGCACGGGGCGTTGGGACAAGTTCGCGGCCCCTCATCGTAAATAGCTCATCATGGAAAAAGTCCCGCAACCGGGCGACAGCCGCGCTCATGGCCGGCTGGCTCAGATTGATGCTGCGTGCGGCAGCGGTGAGGTTGCGCTCGTTCATGAGAGCGTCGAGCGCGACGAGGAGGTTTAGATCAAGGCCTTTGAAGCGCACGTGACATTTTATCCATAGCGTGGATGGGAGGCATCAAAACGTTAGATTTTACGCGGCTTATGGAATGCCGCATAGAAAAATGTCAACCGCGAGAGTCTCTTCAGATGCACAACCATGGCTCTTCAGTTGCCCTGCTCCCTGAGGAGCACGCCGAGCATCAACGAATCCGCAATGTCCAGCACCGCGATCTTGTTGGGCGTACCCGCAACAAAGCACCTCCTGGGCTGCTTGGAGCCGACAGTTTCCAAACTGTTCTAAGTTGGATCGTCGATGTGGGTTATTGAGGAACGATGACAGTAATACAAATATATCGTCGTATAGCTTGCATGTTATTGGCTGCAGCCGAAAAGATAATTCTATCTAAAGCATAGATCTCTGCGAAAAATCGTTGGTGTCCACAGCTTGCGACGTTCTAGCAACTCACATCTGGCTACTGCGTGGTTTTATCTCGCCGCGTCTCGTAGTCTTGGCCGAGTTATCATCTGCAATGCTGATCGGAGATACAAGCAATGACCCAACCCGTGCCGGCGCCCGGCCCATTCGTGATCCTTGCGATGCCTAGGACGGGCACGCACTATCTGGAAGAAATGCTGAACCAGCATCCGAATGTCCTGAGCAACGGGGAGTTGCTCAACACCTACGACACGAATTGGCTCGATAAGGACCGTTTGATCGGCGGCGATCGCGAGCTCCTTGAGCTTGCCTACTTGCGCTACCCGAACCAAACCGACAAGAAGCTGACGCGCGTTGGTTGCAAGATCAATGAACCTCAGTTCCACGACCGTCCGAGCTTTTTTGCCGAGCTCGCCTGTTGGCCAGATCTCAAGGTTATCCTTCTGGTCCGCAAGAACACATTGGAATCGCTTCGATCGCTGACACAGGCGAGGCAAACCCGGCAATGGCTGAAGTTCAGCTCGGACAACGACGCGGCTCCGCCCGTGAAACTAGCAATCGCCTGCTGCGAGGCTTATTTCAAGGCCGCCGACGAATTCCACAGTCGCGTCACGCGCTCCTTCGCCTGCAGCGACTTGCATGCGGTCGAGTACGAGAACCTTCTTGGCGAACCCTCGTCGTGCTTGGCTAAGATTTGGGATTTCCTCGGGGTTCCGGCGGTTGGGCTCTCTGGTACCTCAAACCTGAAGCGCCAGGAAGCGCGCCCCCTGGACGAAACGATAGAGAATTTCGAAGAGTTGCGACGCCACTTCTCAGGCGGACCTTACGCGAGCTTCTTTGAGCTCGGTGACCGCCTCAATCGCTGTGGCGGCGGGAACGAGCGGGCTGCCCAAGGTTAGCCCCGGGTTCCGGCGGAAAGGACCTTAGCAGCCCATTGCGAAGGCGCAGCGTCGAGCTTCGGCGAAAAGTAGATCGACGATAAAGGCGAGCACCGGGCATCCAAATCTGGACACCACATATGACATTGCCCGGCTTCTCCTTGTGCGAGGAGCACCGTGGCTGATCTCTTGCGAGCGCGAGTGTCTGGCATCTCACGGCGGTTGACGGGATCGTTCCCGGTCTGGCCCGCGTCATTGGCATGGGACCAAGAAAACTTCCCGGACGGCGCATCCTACTGTCGGCTCTGCTGGCGGGATCGGGCCATCGTCCCCTTCCCAGCTATGGCTTTCCCCCTCTCACGGCCGGGCCGCGGCGGGTCTATTGCCGCGGGATGCTGTCGGACCTCCCGCCTCATGGAGATTGCGATGGGTCTCTTGCATGAGCCCTGTTCCGGTGGCGCATTCGCTGCGGGAACTGTTCGCCCCACATCCTGCCGCGATCAGCAGGAGCCTCCCTTTATGGGTCACTCAGCGCCACGGTCGCAAATCGTGACTTTAGAACAGACACGTCAAACGAAGCGATCGAAAGGTCCGTGACGCTTGATGCTACCCAAGTTCGGCGACTACCCCATCCATGACCTGGATAATTCCCATCAAAACATTCGATTTTACCAACTTTAGCAGATGCTGCATTAAAGCACCCGAAGCTTAGAACTAAGGATGAATTTCCACAACCTTCCCCCCGGCAACACTTGGTATGTAGAACAAGCAGTCCAGTGGTATATGCTTCGAAATCATGCTCTTCGGCGTCGTGCATAGATACCATCATACCAACTGAACTTATCAACCCTCCCGCTGAGATGCTCAGCCCGTATCGTGTGCATTTCTAGTTCGCTTTAGATCGGATCGCGTGATGAGTAGCTTGGCAACACATCAAGAATTAATAGCTTCTTCAAGGCGCTGCCAATTGCGTTGGCGACTGTGCTGGGAAAATGAACTTAACCTTGACGACCATATAGAACTGGCAGAGTTCTTCCGAAAGACCTATGGTCCGACTGGGATATTCCACGCAAAACCATTCGATGGCAGTAAAAGTTGGGCCGGCGCGAGGCCTGAGCTCCGTGCAATCGGCTATGACTCGAATGGGGTAGCAGCTCACATCGGGCTGCTGCGTCGCTTCATCAGGATCGGCGCCGTCGATCTGCTGGTGGGTGAACTTGGCCTGTATGGTGTACGTCCGGATCTTGAGGGGCTCTGGATTGCGCATTCAGTCCGGGTCATGCATCCGGTACTGCAGGAGCTCAAAGTCCCATTCGCATTCGGCGCGGTTCGACCTGCGCTGCGGCATCATATCGCAAGGTTCAGCCGAAACGGTCTGGCGACGATCATGCCCGGGATCCGTGTGCGATCGACCCTTCCCCGTGCCCTTCTCGACAAACCACCCACCCGCACCGAGGATGTAGTTCTCATCGTTCTCCCGATTGCACAGCCGATATCCGAATGGCCGGCCGGCACGATAATCGATCGAAACGGGCCAGAGCTGTGAGACCCCTCAGCTGCATACCCGAAGTGCGCGGGGAATGTGCCGACGGCGCCGGCGATCGCACAGTTTATTTGACGTTTGACGACGGTCCTAATCCGGGCTGCACGCCGTACATCCTCGATTTTCTTGCGGAAAACCGGGCGTCGGCAACTTTCTTCGTCGTCGGGGCGTATGCGGCGGAACATCCCGACCTCATCCGAAGGATCGTTGCAGAAGGGCACCAGGTTGGCAATCACACAATGACGCATCGGGAGCCGTCCGAATGCCATCTTGGGCAGATACAGTATGAGATACTTGAGACAAACAGGGTCATCCGGCTGGCATGTCCCGAGGCCTCACTGGCGCATATGCGCGCTCCATATGGCAATTGGACGGAACAAGTCCTCACGACCTGTGCGCGCGCTGGTCTGACGCCGGTCCATTGGTCGATCGACCCTCAAGACTGGTCTCGACCCGGCGTCGAGGCGATTGTCGGTACGGTAATGGCCTCCGTCCGCCCGGGCGCAATCGTGCTCTTGCACGATGGCTGTCCTCCCAACGAGTTCAGACCGGATGCTGAGGCCGCTCTGCGGGACCAGACGCTGAAGGCCCTGTCTCATCTGATCCCAGAGTTGCACGAGCGGGGATTTGCAATCCGCTCCCTCCCCCCAACCCACTGAACAAAGCGACATCCCATGAACCTGCTCGACGCAACCAGCATTGGTGCTGTCTCGATCTACGCATTGCTCTCGACTGCCTACAAAGGCATGCAAACGGTTTATGCTTCATCGGCAGACCTGTCGTCGACCTCGGATGGCCCGACCAGCTCCCAACTTCTGCCGAGCGTGGATGTCATCATCCCATGCTATAACGAGGATCCGGACACGCTCTCTGCCTGCCTAGCTTCTATTGCGGACCAAAACTACGGCGGAAAACTGCGGGTCTATGTGGTTGATGACGGGTCTGCAAATCGGGTTGCCGTCGGACCCGTTCACAATATCCATGCGCGTGATCCGAGGTTCAACTTCATTCTTCTCCCGCGCAATGTTGGAAAGCGCAAGGCGCAGATCGCTGCGATCCGCCGCTCATCCGGAGATTTGGTGCTCAACGTCGACTCCGACACAACGCTCGCTTCCGATGTGGTGACGAAGCTCGCGCTAAAGATGCGAGATCCCCAGATCGGCGCGGCCATGGGTCAGTTGATAGCCAGCAACAGGAACGAGAATTGGCTGACCCGGTTGATCGACATGGAATACTGGCTTGCTTGCAACGAGGAGCGTGCGGCCCAAGCTCGTTTCGGTGCGGTTATGTGCTGCTGTGGCCCATGTGCGATGTATCGCCGGTCGGCGCTGCTTATGGTTCTTGATCAATACGAAACGCAGCTGTTCCGTGGGAAGCTAAGCGACTTCGGCGAGGATCGCCATCTGACGATCCTCATGCTGAAAGCGGGACTTCGAACCGAGTACATTCCGGACGCGATCGCGGCAACGGTCGTGCCGGATCGGCTGCGGCCATATCTACGCCAGCAACTGCGCTGGGCGCGAAGCACCTTCAGAGACACGCTGCTTTCGCTGCGCCTGCTACCCAGCCTCGATCGCTATCTCACCTTGGACGTGGTCGGGCAAAATGTCGGGCCGCTCCTCCTCGCAGTGTCGGTGGTAACAGGGATCGCGCACCTTGCGCTGACTGACGAAGTGCCTTGGTGGACTGGCATCATGATTGCGGCCATGACGCTGATCCGCTGCAGCGTGGCAGCGTTTCGTGCTCGCGAACTGCGATTTCTGGGATTTTGTCTCCATACACCCATCAATCTGTTCCTTTTGCTTCCTTTGAAAGCCTATGCGCTTTGCACATTGAGCAACAGCGATTGGTTGTCGCGCAACTCTGCCGCCACCGTGCCAAGCGGCGGTGGCAAAGATGTTTCGATCAGAACCGCCAGCGTTGGTTCGAGAACCGCCGACGCGTCGGAGGATGCGGCGCCATCGCACAGGCCCACTCTTTTGAGGGATTTTTCGACAGTGACATCATCCGGCATCGGCGCCCAAGAATGATTGCAGATCGGTGCTGGGAGACAGCCTTGGAAGACTATGACAGTCCCCATTGGCCGCATTTAAAATTGGCCACAGACGATGCCTGACGGTTCGACGGCAATCCGCTGGATCGCAAGCGTCACCCGGAAGGCCTCAGGCTGTCGCTTTCCCACGAGTCTGTCACAAAGGCGCTGCAAATCGGATGCGCGGCTGAGGCATTGACGAAGCCTTTCGCGCCGCGGCCATCAGCTCACGGTCATCGCTGTGGTGGCGGAGCAAAGCTCAAAGCCGCGAACAAATGAGCGAGCCCCAACACGCCTGCTTGAGTGTCGGTGACATCGGATGGTTTTCGAACCAGAAGCCGTTCGGGCTGATCTCTTGGCGGAAGTTCCACGCGGCTTTCGTGGCGATGGCCGATACTCGCGCGCCGGAAGGGAAGCTGACGAGTGTGCCCGCGTCGGGTGGGAATCTGATTTCGGATGAGCGCGCGATGCCGCTTGTCGGCGCAGGGACCGCTTGCGCCGACACCGCGACGGCCATGTCACGCAAGACCAGGTCGATCACCAGCAGAGGCCAAGTGAAACATAAACAAACATTGTTCGCTCGTTTTGGAAGCCCCGTTCGGCTTCAGGCGCATCGGATTCCGGCAGATGGAGGGAGATGAATGGAGGCATCACATTTTGATACACGCGATCGGCGCATCGGCGGCTTCCGCCGTGTTGACGTATTGCTTGACCAGTTCGCTCGTTCAGACGGCTCTCTGCGCCGTGCTCGCTCAGGTCGGGTATTTCTTGGCGATGCTTTGTCTGGTGTGGAGGACCGAGCAGAGCTCCACGAGCCGTCCAAGGCCACACACAACAGAGGCGGAGCGGTTGGGTGAAGCCAGCGACGATCACTCTGGGAACGCTGGATAGCCTGCGGGCGCCAAAAATGGAGGCACTATGCGCATGGACGGCATGATGGTGATGCGTGGCGGGGTGATTGCCCATGTCGAGGAAGGCGGCATGCTTGGGGTGGGGCCAAGCGAGTGAGCGCGTTCTGGCATGGAGACGGCAATTCGCCAGCCGAGGCCGAGTCGCGCTCCCTCTCTCCCCCTGGCGTCATCGCAAGTTTAGGCAGGCCACCTGAGGCTGCTGGACGCCCTTCTGCAGAGGGAGACGAGCACGTGTCCCCACTAGCGATCGACCTTGACGGCGTGAGCAAGTCATACGGCAACAAGGTGGTTGTGGACGGGCTGTCGTTCACTGTCGCGGCAGGAGAATGCTTCGGCCTGTTGGGCCCCAACGGGGCCGGCAAAAGCACGATCACACGCATGCTCCTCGGCATGACCCCGCCTGATTCCGGTAAGATCACGGTGCTCGGCATGCCAGTACCAGCACGCGCGCGCCTGGCACGCGGACGCATTGGAGTCGTCCCGCAGTTCGACAACCTTGATCTCGAGTTCACCGTACGTGAGAACCTGTTGGTTTTCGGGCGCTACTTCGGCATGAGCACGCGTGCACTAAAAGCCGTCATACCATCCTTGCTTGAGTTTGCCCGCCTCGAGAGCAAAGCCGATGCCCGCGTCAGCGCACTGTCCGGCGGCATGAAGCGGCGGCTGACACTCGCGCGAGCGCTGATCAACGACCCACAGCTGCTAGTCATGGACGAGCCGACCACGGGCCTCGATCCGCACGCCCGGCATCTGATCTGGGAGCGGCTGCGCAAGCTCCTGGCGCAGGGCAAGACGATCATTTTGACCACCCACTTTATGGAAGAGGCCGAGCGGCTGTGCAACCGCCTTTGCGTTCTTGAGAGAGGGCGCATTATCGCTGAGGGTCGCCCACAAGCGCTGATCGAAGAGCAGATCGGGTGCGACGTTCTCGAGATATACGGTGGTGATCCGCATGAACTGAGTGCGATGATCAAGCCATTCGTACAGCGCATCGAGGTGAGCGGCGAGACGCTTTTTTGCTATGGGCCCGATCCAGAGCGGGTGCGTATGCAACTGCAAGGATGCGCGGGTCTGCGTCTCCTGCAGCGACCACCGAATCTGGAGGACGTTTTTTTGCGGCTGACCGGGCGCGAGATGGAGAAATGATGATAGGCGAACGTTACGCCGCGGCTCTACCAGCCAATGCGTGGAATTGGGTCGCGGTGTGGCGCCGCAACTACCTCGCATGGAAGAAAGTGGCGCTGGCGTCGCTGATCGGGAACCTGGCCGACCCTATGATCTCGCTGTTCGGGCTAGGCTTTGGCCTCGGAATAATGGTGGGGCGCATTGAGGGCACGTCCTACATAGCGTTTCTAACAGCGGGCATGGTCGCCGCCAGCGCGATGACCTCCTCCACCTTTGAAACGATCTACGCAACTTTCGGCCGAATGCAGCGGACCTGGGAAGGAATCCTGTACACACAGATCACACTCGGCGACATCGTGATGGGTGAATTGGCGTGGGCAGCCACGAAGGCTTTTATGGCCGGCACCGGAATCATGATTGTGGCCACTGTGCTGGGCTATGTGGCATGGCCATCCGCTCTGTATGCACTGCCTATCATTGCTCTTACTGGCCTCGCTTTCGCGAGCCTGGCGATGGTCGTGACGGCGCTTGCGCCCAGCTACGACTACGTCGTTTTCTACCAGACGCTCGTCATCACACCCATGTTGTTTCTATCGGGGGCTCTCTTCCCTGTGAGCCGAATGCCCGGTGTTTTTCAGCAGGTGGGCAGCTTCTTGCCGCTCGCACATTCGATCGAGCTCATTCGTCCGGCGATGCTTGGCCGCCCGGCCGAGAACATCGGCCTCCATGTGGGCGCGCTGTGCATTTACACAGTGCTGCCGTTCTTCCTTTCGTCGGCACTGTTGCGTCGACGCCTCATGCCCTGATGCGCTTTACGGATCGTGATCGAGGTGCCGCGCGTGCAAACGCCGAAGCCCGCCTTACGAGCCGCAGCCGTTTACCCGTACATGGCGCAAGCGGATCGCGCGGCCGAGTCGAGGGAGGGTGGCTGGTCTCCAGGATCGCAGGCCGCGACGACAGCGCCAGAACCGTCCGTCGCCGCTGCAGTCTTGGCTCGCACAGAGCCCCTGGGCGGGGGAGCCGCAAGTCCGGCAAGCATATCGCGACAAAGATGGCGTCTCCCCGGCAACGGTCAGCCTTCTCTCAAGCTTGCGCTGACCAGAAGCTCTGGATGTAGGGACGTCGGCATGACACTACCAACGCCCACATCGGGGGGAGTTGACTCCATCTGGATTGAGAAGCTCCGCAGGCTCGACAGGCGGATCATTGCATCACAGCGCAGAGCACTTGCCGGAACTTCCCAACTCGGCGATACGGCCCGGGAACATCGAGCCCTTCTACGCGCGATTACCGGCGCAACCCGGTCAGTCGTCGCACAGTCGCACTTCAGGTCCACCATAGAACAAGATCCGGCCGAGCAAATCCGAAGAAGCAGTTCAGCAAAAGGCGACGCTGTCCGTTGCCTGACTGTCGGGTGACCCCGTGAACGAAACCGCCGTCAAACAGGACGATATCCCCGGCCTTAAGCTGGAAGTCGTGACAAGGAAAGGCATCGAGATAAGCTGCCGAATAGGGATAGCCAGTGGTCTCCACCCCCTGCGATCTGCGATCGGTGACTGTCGGTTTATGGCCCCATATCCGCACGTTGCCACCCTCGTCGGGCATGCTGGCATAGAAGTTGAGCGCTACGACGGTGTTTTTCGCCACCGCAGTAAGCTCGTAATTGCCCCCGGCAGATACGACTTGAGCAACGTCGTCGTGAGGCTCCAAGGCATACAAGCCCGTGCTAGACCAAGACAAGGCACGACAAACGTTGGCTTGACCGTCTTCCGAACGAGCCAGCCGTAATTCAATGCCCTGATTGTGAAGTTCGCGCTTTAAGGCGTCGAACACTCCGCGGACAGGATCAACCAAGCTACCGAAAAGAGCGTCTACGGAGGGTCGGGCATCTCGCGACTGTGCGAAATAGGTGGGTGCATCCTTCCTGTAGTGAGATGCGCCGACATATTGTCCGGGAACGCCGTCTTTGCGCTCGCTGAGATCGGGGTTGCGAATAAAGTTCGCGGTGATCTCCTCGGCCACTTCGGTGCTAAAGGCTTGCTTGATGTGGAGACCGGTGATGTCACCTCTCATGACCGAGATGATCTCGGCAATGCTGATGGCGCCGACTCTTTCTCTGAGCGTAAGGGGCGAAATGGCAGGCGCCTGAGATTTTTGATCAGTCGTCATCGCTTGCTCCTGAAATGCTTGATCGAGGATGGCGATGCCATCATCGAGTTCGTCCTCGCTGATCGTGATCGGCGGGAGCACTTTGATGACGTCGCGATTTGGCCCTGAAGATTCGATCAGCAGGCCGTTTTCGAATGCGACATCGTGCACGCGGCCCACGATGGCTGGTGAACGGCACTTAAGGCCGGCCATCAGACCGCGACCGCGTTTGCGTTCGATGAACTCCGGATATTTCGTAACGAGGCCGTCAAGAAGTGCTTGCAGTTTGACAGCTGTTCGCTCGACGCCTGCAACAAAGTCCCTCTCGGACCACATTTTGCACATCGCCCCTGCAGTCACGAAGGCGAGATTGTTGCCTCTGAATGTTCCGCTGTGTTCCCCGGGCTTCCATATGTCCATTTCCGGGCGAATTAGAACGATGGAGAACGGACTGCCCGAACCGCTTAGGGACTTCGACAAGCATACGACGTCGGGTTCAATTTTCGCGAACTCGAACGAGAAGAAATCGCCCGTTCGCCCAGCTCCTGCCTGAATGTCGTCAACGATCAATACGATCCCGTGGCTGCGACATATGCGCTGAATTTCGATGAGCCAAGCTGTGGAGGCGGTGTTCATACCGCCTTCTGCCTGGATGGTCTCCAAAATGATTGCGGCGGGCTTTTCTATGCCGCTCCCGGGATCCCCCAGTACATGATCGATGTAGCTCGCGGAATCGAAATTTGGGTTCGGATAGCGGTCATAGGGGACCCGAATCACATCGTGGCGGGCAACGCCGCCTAGTTCCCGGGTCGACGCCGAACCCGACACCGCCAATGAGCCTAGCGACATGCCATGGTACGCATTTGTGAAGGCCATGACGCTCGAGCGCCCGGTATATTTTCGGGCTAGTGCAAGCGCGGCTTCGTTAGCGTTTGTGCCAGTCGGTCCAGGAAACTGTATCTTATAGGAAAGGCCCCTTGGTTTCAGAATGGAATCGACAAAGATTTCAATGAAGTTGCGCTTTGCGACTGTATACATATCAAGCGATAAGAGAATGTTTCCATCGGCAAGATATTCAATTGCCGGTGCAATGATTTGTTCATTGTTGTGTCCGTAGTTGAGGGCACCGGATCCTACAAGGAAATCAATATAAGGCTTACCGCTTTCGTCCCAAATTGTCGCCCCAAGAGCTTTAGAGAAGACTGTTGGAAACGATCGTCCGTAGCGCCGAACATTAGACTCATACGACGTGAAAGCATCGGATTTCATTGTCGAATCTCCTGCACGTGTTCATCGCATCCAGCGGCATAGAAGGATGGGCATACATCTTCTTAGTCGCCGCGCGGCGTCATCCGCGCGATCGGCATTCCCAATCTTTATCACGTCACTCAGACCCATAAAGTTTTCTTGAGTTAAATTTAGATTGCACTGTCGTCTTGAAGCTTCACATTAGCGATCATCGCCGAAGCTCCCGTCCGGCCCTGCTGGGTGATCGAGGGTTGGCAGGGGAATTCGAGGCAAAGCCTCTTCTCACGCCACGTGACTTTGCAGGAGGACCGGAACCCGGGATGCTATTCCGATCTGGAATGGCATTGCCACGCTGGCGAGGCCGACGATATGCAGCAGCGTGAAGAAGGCTGACGGACATGTCCAAGCTTCAGCTGGGTCACTCATCCAACGTGATGCGATTAGCGCCGATTGCCGACTTTAATCGTCCAGGATCGTGTCGACCTGCGAGGCGTTGCGCGAGCGCTGCGACATCGACCACCCTTGGCGGCGGGACGATGCCGCCGGTCCCAAGCACCGGCTCCTCAATAAACGCCGCCACCGGCTCCGACGCTTCGCTATATGAGGGCTTTGCGTCCACCGGTTGCTCAACCCGCGCCCGACGGCGTAACAGAAACAGCCAAGGCTCTAATAGCCGCTGGATGAGACTTCAGTGGCAGGTCAGAAATACGCAGGGATGATTTCGGATACCACTGATTGCGGCCTTTGATATCAGAAACCGCCGGCGACACACCGGAAAGCCAAGCCACGGCCTCGTAACTGGAAGCCGCAACAGAGCTTTGGAGCGGCGGAAACAAAACTGTTGCCAAAATTTGTTAAAATATTAACCCAACTAAATCGCATTCTAAGAGATTATAGTCCGATGTCGGTGTGCCTCTACAAGGACAAGAGCGGATCGGAAAGGAACCATCTAATGTATATCCTAGAAACGCCGCGCCTGATCCTAAGGCCGCCGTCGCATCGCGACGAGCTTCTACTTCATGGGCTTCTTAGCGATCCGTTCGTGATAGAGGCCGTTGGGGATGGTGTCTATCCCACGCTAGAGCAGTCGAAAGCCAAACTGCTTGAGTTCATCAAACACTGGCAGGACAATCGGTTCGGCCTTTGGATGGTGTTTGTCAAAGACAAAAGCGAAGCCAGAAGATTCGCCGGCTATTGTGGATTAAAGCGTTTCGGCACCGATATGCCGGCAGGTCAAAATAACGTGCAAATCGAAACTGTCCTCCACCTTGGCGCCTCCGGGGAGGGAATAGGCACCGAGGCCGGCAAGGCAGCACTCCGGTTCGCGTTCGAGAACTTGAAGCTTGAGAAGGTCGCGGGATTCATTCGTCCAACGAACACACGTTCGTTGCGTAAGAACCGGAAACTCGGTTTTTACCATGTGAGAGACATCATTTACAATAGTAACATGCCAAGGAAATATTTTGAGGTGACTGCCGTGACGGCTATACTCGCGGGAGAGTTACGTGTTTTACCCTACACTGATCAGAAATAGTGTTACAGATATCGGGTTGTATTGCAAACCTTCATGGCATGAGATAGCCGTAATTTTGCGGCGAGGATACCAGACAGGATGATCTTGGCGGTCGGTGGAGATTTGAAGCCGAGCACTGGTCGGACGCGGTGCTGCACGCATCATGTCGCACCTCCTCCTGTTAGCCGCATTCGTTCCCTCCTCAAGATCGGTTGGCGTAGAACACTGGTACCGCTACCTGGCAACCTACCACGGATATACCTCAAGTCTCGCCGATATGCGCGGTTCGGGGGACAAATCCACGGAGTCGAACCCAACTGTCGTCGAAATCACTGCTTAAGCAACTCACGTTTGCCTAAGGGCGGACATCGGGATCGGCGAATTGGACTTAACTGGTCGTCACAACGAGGCTGTAATATTGATCGATGCCAAATCATGCCTGCAGCAGCCCTCCATCAAATCTTATAGCCAGCTTAGAGGGACAAGCGACGCGCAGGAGGTAGTCGATCCGCCCGATTTGCCCAGCAGCACGAAGATCGCGCCCCTGGTGAGAGCCGGACTGAGCCGCGCGTAAAATCCTTCGATAATCCCCGCGGCTTCGAGTATACGGACCCGCTCCGAACGAGCCGATGGCGATAGACGAACGCGTTTTACCAGCTCGCTTTTCGAAATTCGGCCGTCTGCCTGAACCTCTGAAAAAAGTCCGGAGGTCCCAGGGGTCAAGGCGGTCGATCTTATCCACGTTGATTTCGCGCGCATCGCCGCTCTGGCAGTAAATCGGAACCTTTCGCGTCGGCAATGCAGGTCAAGTTCAGCACTCACGACCTCTGCCATGTTGCAGAGCCGGATGTAGGCCGCTGCTCGAAGCAGTGCTTGACGCCATACTCAGCTCGAAGGACTCCAATATCCTTGCGCAGGCATGGAGGTAGCGAGACGGATCGACGTCGAAAAGCCGCGCGCAAGAACCCTTGGTTCCATGTTGCCAAACGTGACCCGCAGGATGGGAAAGTCCGGACCGATATTTGGCACGCAGTCGAATAGGCTTCCGTCGATAATCATCGGGAAGATCCTGTATGCCACCTTCTCAGTCCGAGATCTTGTGAATTTTTCATGTAAACTTGCAACACAAAATCGATCTATCTGCCATATCACTTAACTAATAAATAATATAAATTGTATGAGTTCGGTGAGAAAATAGCGTAAATTGCCCTGACAACCTGCAAGGGAATGTCATGTACATCGCGGAGAGCTCCATGTCTGAATTACAACTAAGAACGCCGAGAGGTGGCCAGATACGTCCGACATCCCCGCTTGCTCCCATGTATCCAAAACAATGTCGACTTTGATGAGTCGCTCTCCAACACACTCGGGCGAGCTATCACATCAACCTCTGCAGGGCTGTTTTCACGCTCGGCTATCTCCGCGAGATTGGCTGCGCGAAGCGGCTCGCGTCACGCCCGGAGTGTAGCAGCTATGGAGCAATCACACCCTTGGATGACGAAATCGGCCGTCTGCAACTTGCGGCGATCCTACATCAGGCACTGTATGGAGCACGGCACTTACATCCCGGTTAACTACAAGGTTTTCGAGAAGCCGCACAAGGGCAAAGCACCAACAGAGGAGCGACTATGACTACCTTACCGCAAATATCACTAGCGAAACTCTCAACCGACTCAACACGAGGTGCGGAGCAACAGCACTTACGCATGGCCTGCGAGAAGTACGGGTTTTTTTACCTTATAGAGCACGGAATCCCGAAGGAACAGATCGTAGAAGCGATCGATGCTTCCCGGCGGTTCTTTCAATTGCCACAGTCTGTCAAGGAACAGTATGGTCCCGCCGCCCAAGACGTCTTCCCCCCTATCGCGCGTGGATATTTCCCGTTGAACGGCGAGATGCTACATCCCGAGGCTGGCCCCGATCAAAAAGAACTGTTCGACCTCGGAACGGAGGACGAAGGAGACCGGCGTCCATTTGCCGGCCTTACGTGCTTCCCAGATGACGCTTTGGCTCCTGGTTTCTCGCGAAGCCTGCTTGCTTTGCAGTCTACCGTGCTAAACGGGGTTGTGCCGCAGCTCGGGAACGCGCTTGCCGACCTGCTCGACATGGAACAGGGCTGGTTCCAAAGCCATTTTAGCCCGCCAACAGTCCTGCAACGGGTGAACCGGTATCCAGCTAGCGGCGGCGTGGCCGGCAAGCATACCGACACTGGCTTCTTCACGCTACTGCTGCAGGAGGAACTCCCTACGCGCTCCTTGCAGGTGTGGTTCCACGGGCGCTGGACCCCGGTGCCGAGCCTCCCCGACAGTCTAGTAGTCAATTTGGGCGACATGCTTCAGGCTTTGAGCGACGACCGATTCAAGAGTACGCCGCATCAGGTCGCACACAGTGGTTCGACCGACAGGATTTCACTGCCGTTCTTTATCTTTCCCAACATCGAGGCACGCCTGACCTCGCGCCAAGGTAAGCACACCTTCAGTGTCGCAGAAGTGATGCTGCGCAACAGCAAGTCACAACAAACCGGGAATGGCGCAGGACGCGCGCGGGAATTGCAGTAAGTTTCGGCTTCTGACGCCGAGCGTAGGTGCCGTCGGGGAGTGGTTAGAATTGGAAGGTTGGCGTAGTTCCGGGATAAACCTGAAGCGTTAATCCTACGGCTAGTCCGATCGAAGTTGGCGAGCGGGTTCGCGGTTTCACCAGACGATGCTCGACATAGAGCTGGAACCGCTGCTTGCATCGCCCTTGTGGCAGGCGATGCTGGGCGATGAAAGCGCGCGGTGTTGCCGGCAGCTGCGAGGCGCTCCAGCGCGCCAGGCCAAAACGGACAAGGAGGAATTCCCGCCGGCTATCCTACGAAATAATCGTACGCTTGATCCTCGACTGTTGTTGCCCCGAATGATCGGACGCGATCATGGTTGGGGGTTTGATCCGCGATGAACTCTCGGGGTGAACGATAGCCGAGCGCCTTGTGCAGATGAAGGCTGTTGTAGTGATCGATCCACAATGGCAAGCTTTCCATGACTGTTCTAGCGTCGGGTAGCGGCGAGACGCGGACATAGTCACGCTTGATCGTCTTGACGAAGGCCTCTGTGATGCCGTTCGATTGCGGGCTTCTGACCGGTGTCGTCCTCGGCTCCAGTCCGATGTCGCGGGCAATGGCCCTTGTCTATTGGGCAATGAAGCATGAGCCATAGCACCTGCGGAATGAAGGAGCGGCGGCGGCCGAGGCCGCGGTGCGCGCAGCTTTTCGCTGCAGGCGCGCACCGCTGGAGGCGGCCATGGCCAGTCAGAGTTTCTCTAGAATGTGAATGTTCACAACCCATTCCAGAGAGACCGACCATGACTACTTCAGATTCTACACCCGCCGGCGCGGTGCTGGTAGCGATCGATATCGCCAAGGTTCGCAATGAAGTTCTGATCGAAGACCCAAGCCACAAACGCCGACGCCGTCTGCAAGTCCTCAATAACCGTGCTGAGCATGACCATCTGGTCGAAGTCCTGCAGACGTACGGTCGCCCGGTGGTCTGTGGCTTCGAGGCGACGGGGAACTATCACCGGCCGATTGCATGGCGCCTGGCTGAGGCTGGTTTCGAGGTTCGACTGGTGTCGTCTCTGGCGCTCGCGCGGACGCGAGAAGCGTTGCACAATAGCGGGACAAGAACGACCCCAAGGACGCGCAGGTGATCCTGCACATGCTCCGAATACAGGCGACGCAGCGCTACCACGATCCGCTGCGCGCCGGCATCAACGATGTACAGGAACTGTCGAAGACACATGAGGCGATCGCCAGGGCAAAGACCGAGATTCAGCACCGGATCCTGACGCACTATCTGCCGCTGTTATTTTCCCGAGATCTATCGCTTCCGAGGAAACAGCCGCAGCGATTGGTTCTTCGCATTCCTCGATGTCTTTCCGACGCCGGCAAGCATCACGGTGCTGACGAAGGAGGAGTTTGTAACAGCAGCTTGGGATGTCGTCGGCCGCAAGGCTTACATTGTAGGCGGCAAACAGGCCAGGGAAGTCGAAGCGGTCGTACATGGCGCGCAGATAGACGGTGCCGGCCAGCATGTTGTCGCGCCGGTCGTGCGGATCGGAACTCAGACCATGCTCGACGCGCATCTCCGAAAATAGGTGCCGGGCATCAACTGCACTCGCCCATGGCGCCGGCACGCCAGGTGATCGGGCGGCCAGCAAGCATGGTTTTGCCGCTGTTTTCGGCATTGATGACGGCATAGATCGCAGGCCTGTGGAACATGGAAACGCCGGCTTGCCTCCGCGACGAACTGATGCCATCGTCGCAGCTGCGGACTATGGGAGATGGTGATGGGCTCCGGTCGAGGCGGAACAGGCGCATAGCGCAAAGGCGACCATGCCGAACATCAGGAGGGTCACTCCTTCGCTGACGGAAGACAGTCGGCGGTTCGCCAAAGAAACCCGAGGCCCTCAAGCTTGCAGTCCCGGTGAAAAGTCGGTCACGCCCGACTACATCATCAGCCTGGAGGGCGGAAAAAGTTCAAGTCGCTGAAGCGGCATCTCTCTACCGCCTGAGGCCCGACGAATACCCCGCCAAGTGGGGACTGCCAGCGGATTACCCGATGGTCCCCCGAATTATGCCGCCGCGCGCTCTGCATTGGCCAAGACCAGGGGCCTCGGCAGAAAGCCGAACGAACCTGAACAGCGCGCGCCTGCAAAAAAGATTCGGAAAAAGACCGCGGCCTGATCTTCACAATTGGTCCAGTGCCAATGCCGCTTGAGAGGCTGGACTTTTGAAGAAGGAGCCGGCGAGCAACCTGTTTGTCACTCGCCGGCCAAGTCCGCCTTGGGAGGAGTGGCGGTGATTCGCTAAACTCATCAGATGGGACCATGAGATCGGTTTCCTCGACCCGCTGTCCATTGCGACCATTTTGGGATAATCGTCCCTGCGTTCGTCCAGGATGAAGGGGCGGAGCCGTTCCGTCAAATGCCGTCCGTATATCGTCGTCATCTGGCAGCGAGATGGGCGGGCGGCACTCGTGATTGCAAGCCAAAGAGAAATGGGCAGCCCACCCGCGTCGCCTAGCTGCAGGGAATTGCGGCAGAGGCGCGATCTGACAGCTCCCGAAACTTCAGTTTTGTCTAACGCCGATCCGAGACAAGATGAATTTTCGCTGTCGGCATCTGTTCACAGGTTGGCGTAAGATCATATGGCACCCTCCGCCTTTAGCGCGCGATAGGTCGTGTCGATGGATTTCGCGGTCGCGTCAACGATGATGTCTACCTCTTGCCTGGTGATGATCAACGGTGGGGCGAAGCCGAGGATATCGCCGTGCGGCATCGCCCGGCTGATGACACCATTTTCAAGCAGGGCAGCGGCGGCGCGCACGCCGACCTGAAGCCCCGGGTCAAACGGTATCCGGGCTTTGGGATCTCGCATCATCTCCACGGCGGATAGGATGCCAATGCCACGCACCTCACCGACGATGGGATGTCCCTCCAGCTCAGCTTTCATACGGGAGAGCCAATAGGGGCCGACATCGCGGACATGTTCCACTATGTTCCTTTCCTTAAGTACCTGGATATTGGCGAGTGCGGCGGCCGCGCAGAGCGTATGACCTGAATAAGTCCAGCCATGGCCAAGCGGGCCGTGCTTCTCCGTTCCTTCTTCCAGGACCGACCAGACCCGGTCGCCGATAATCGACCCCGAGATGGGAAGATAGGCGGAGCTCAAGCCCTTCGCAATTGTTACAAAGTCGGGACGCATACCGTAGAGGTGAGAGCCGAACTTCTCTCCAGTTCGGCCAAAACCGCAGACGACCTCATCGGCGATGAGAAGGATATCGTGTTTGTCCAGAACTGCCTGAATCGCAGCCCAGTATCCTTTTGGCGGAGGAACGATCCCTCCAGTCCCGAGTACCGGCTCGCCGATAAAGGCTGCAACGGTTTCGGGGCCTTCAGCATCGATAAGGGCCTCGAGTTCATCGGCACAGCGCTTCGAGAAAGCTTCCTCGCTTTCGCCATCATGCGCCTGGCGATAGTGGTGGGGCGTCGTTGTATGGCGAACCAGGTCCAAGGGAAGATCGAAGAATTTGTGAAAGAAGGGAAGGCCCGTGAGACTGCCAGTGACCAGTCCGGATCCGTGATAGCCGCGGTTTCGCGAAATGATCTTCTTTTTTTTAGGGCGGCCGAGAATGTTATTGTAGTACCAGACCAGCTTGATGTTTGTTTCGTTGGCGTCAGAACCGGACAGGCCGAAATAGACCCTTTGCATATTCTGTCCGAAGTACTCGACGATCGCCTCCGCCAACCGGGCTACAGGCTCCGTCCCCTGGCTGGCATAGACGTGCGCAAAGGGTAGCTCGTGCGCTTGCCGGGAAATCGCATCTGCGATCTCCGTGCATCCATAGCCCATATTGACGCAATAGAGCCCGCCGAAACCGTCCAGGCTTCTGCGGCCTTCGGTATCCCAGATGTAGACCCCTTCCGCACCGGCTATGATACGGGTCGGCGTCTCACCGCGGCTGTGCTTTGCCAAATGTGTGGACGGATGGAAGACGAAGCTACGGTCCTTTTCCTGGATTTGTTTCGTTCCCAGATTGGTCAGGCTCATTGCCGCTCTCCCGATTCATCGCTCGGCGAACAACGTTTGTCAGCCGCCTTGTCGATTAACATAGCAGCCAAACGATCTAGTAATTCACGGGAATACACGGGGCGGGCCGACGAATTCGCGGAATGAGCCTCAATGGCCGTGGAAACGAAGGCAGAGCGTATTCAGCGCTTCTCCAAAGCGGCTACCGGAATAGGGGAGTTCGATTTCACGGGTTTGGTTACGATAAGGCTGTAATACTGGTCGATTCCCAATCCCTCCTGGAGCAGTCCGTCCATAAATTCCTGGTAGGCGGCCATGGACGCCGCTGCTACCCGTATCAGGTAATCGATGCGCCCTCCAATGGCCCAGCAGTCGAGGATCTCGGGGAAGCCTTGAATGGCCGATTCGAAATGTCGCTGGTCCTCGAGATGGTGACGGTTCAGTACCACCTCCACCATCACGAAAATCACGCCGCCTGTGAGAGAGGGACTGAGCCGAGCAAAATAGCCTTCAATGATACCTGCAGCCTCGAGCACGCGGAGTCGCTCCGAACAAGCCGAGGCCGAAAGATGAATGCGCTTGGCAAGCTCGCTTTTTGAGATCCGGCCGTCTGCCTGAACCTCCGAGAGGATCCGGAAATCCCAGGCGTCCAGGCGCACAGAATTGAGGTTCGGCTTCATGGCCTTCGATCGGGTTGGTTTGCACCTTGAACCTTAGGCTGCCGCGGGCGCTGTGCCAATCGCGACGCCTGGCCGTTCAGCTAACAATTAACGGTATGCTCCGAAGCGGGGAGCCTTACGTTTGCTCGCGCAAGTCTGATGAACGAGCCCTACGCGGTCCTTTGTCCACGAGATTCCTGATTGGCAGTCTAATCAGGACGACAGCTTAAATGCCGATGCTTCGCGCGATGGTTTCGGCAGCCATGCGCTTGCGCCACTCGATCGGCCCCGAGTTGTGGATCGAATTCCCCTCGACATCGACGGCCATGATGACAGGCATATCCTCCACATCGAATTCATAGATGGCTTCCATTCCCAGGTCTTCAAACGCGACGAGGCGGGCCGCCCTGATCGCTTTGGAAATCAGGTAGGCGGCGCCGCCCACCGCGATCAGGTACGGCGCTTTGTGTCGGACGATCGACTCAATGGCCGTCGGTCCCCTCTCCGCCTTGCCCACCATCGCGAACAGCCCGGTTTCGGCGAGGATCTTTTCCGTAAAGCCATCCATGCGGCTCGAGGTTGTGGGTCCAGCCGGTCCAACCACTTCATTTCCGACAGCCCGGACAGGCCCGACATAGTAGATGACGCGTCCCCGCAGATCGACTGGAAGCGGCTTCCCGGCCTCGATGAGGTCGACCATTCGCTTGTGGACAGCGTCGCGGCCCGTCAGCATTTTTCCGGACAGAAGAAGAGTTTCTCCGCAGCGCCATGATGCCATCTCTTCTCTGGTGAGTGTGTTGAGGTTTACATGGCGCACGCCGCTTACCTGCAGGTCCGCGGCTCCGATCTGAGGCCATTCGGAAAGGTCGGGCGCCTGGAGGTTGGCCGGCCCTGACCCGTCGAGCGTAAATGTCAGATGCCGGTTGGCAGCGCATTGCGGAATGAGCGCCACAGGCTTGGACGCAGCGTGCGTCGGATAGGTCGCGACCTTGACATCGACCACTGTCGTCAGGCCACCGAGACCCTGGGCGCCGATAGCGAGAGCGTTGATCCGCTCATAGAGCTCAATCCGAAGGTTCTCCGCGGGGCTTGACGGGCCCCTGGCGATCAATTCCGACATGTCGATCGGCTCGTTCATGGCCTCCTTGGCCAGAAGCATCGCCTTTTCAGCGCTACCTCCGATACCGACAGAGATCAGGCCGGGGGGACACCAGCCGCTGCCAAGCGTGGAAACCGTGTCGACCACCCAATCGGAAACAGACGCGCTGGGATTCAACGTGATGAACCGCGCCTTATTTTCCGATCCGCCGCCCTTTGCGGCTATGGTGATCTCGATCTGGTTACCTCGGACGAGGTCGACGTGGATGACCGCCGGCGTGTTGTCGCGGGTGTTTAGCCGTCCGGCAAGCGGATCCGAGACGATTGAGGGGCGCAGAGGATTGTCGGGGTCGAGATATGCCTGGCGGACGCCCTCATTCACGAGGTCTGCGAAACTGGCCTTCGACGTGATGCGGACTCCCATGCCCACTTTCGCAAAGACCACCACGAGCCCAGTGTCCTGGCAAATAGGGCGCCGCCCGAAGGCCGCCATGCGAGAGTTCAGCAAAATCTGCCCGACGGCATTTCTCGCGGCAGGGCTTTGCTCGCGCGCATAAGCTTGCGAAAGGGAGCGAATGTAGTCCGGCGGATGATAATAGGAAACATACTGAAGGGCATCTGCGACGCTCTTCGTAATGTCTTCGCCGGCGATGGTCCGCGTGCTTCTACTCACGGTGGCTCAACCCAATGACCCGTGCCCATTTATCAATTTCAGGCTCTGGAAGCTCCGTACCCCGTGCTCGCCGCCTTCATATCCGTAGCCGCTCTGCTTGACCCCTCCATATGGCGCATCTGCGGAAACCCCTTTCAGGTAATTCACGCTGACAGCTCCGGCGGCAAGACCACCGATCAGGTCCCGTTTCGCATCTGCGGCGGAGGTGAAGAAGTAGGCGGCCAGGCCATACTCTGTAGCATTGGCTTCTTCGATCGCCTCCTCGATGGTGTCGAATGGAGCGACGGTCAAGATTGGTCCGAATGGCTCCTCATGAAGCACTTTCGCGTCCTTCGGTACGGCTGTAAGAATGGTTGGGGGCCAGTAAAAGCCGGGCCGGTCGAGCCGCGCGCCACCAGCCTCGATGCGGGCCCCGCGATCTGTGGCATCCTCGGTCAGGCGCTGCATGGCCTCGATGCGCCGCGCGTTGGCCATCGGACCCATCTCTGTCCCTGGATCGTCCGGTGCGCCGATCTTAATCTTGCGGGCGGCTTCCGTCATCCGCGACAGAAACTCTTCATAGAGAGGCCGCGCGACGAGAATTCGGCTGGGAGCATTACAGCTCTGGCCAGCGCATTCGAACTTGTATTCTGAAATTGCCGGAACGGCTTTTGTCAGATCAGCATCCTGACATATGACCACTGGAGAGTGACCACCGAGTTCAAGGATGCAGCGCTGCAGGTTGTTCGAGGCAAGCTTTGCCAGCTGTTTTCCGACCGCCGTCGAGCCAGTGAACGTCAAAACCGTCACGATCGGCGAATTGAGCAGATGTTGAGAAATCTGCGCCGGCGCGCCAAAGACGAGATTGACGACGCCGTCTGGTAGACCCGCTTCGCGCAACGCTTCGACGATATGCACAGCGACGCTTGGCGTCTCTTCGGCCGCCTTGAGGATCACCGGGCAACCCGCCGCCAGCGCGGGAGCGAGCTTGCGCGCGATAAGTACGGCCGGATAATTCCAAGGCGTGAAGGCTGCCACCACACCGAGAGGCGCAGGCACGATCATTCGGTTCGGGCCCATTGAGATGGGAGCCGACAATTCTTCGGCGTGCGTCCCGCCCCAGTCAAAGGTTTCGACGGCGCGCGCATATTCTCCTGCCGCTTCCGCAATCGTCTTTCCCTGTTCGGCTGACAGGTGCTTGGCTGCGTTTGCCATCTTGGTCGCCAGGATCTGGGCGGCCCTCACAAGGATATCGCCGCGCTCGTTAGCGGGTCGTGATGACCAGGCCCGGCGGCTTCGCTCTGCGGAAGCGAGGGCCTCGTCAAGATCGGACGACGATGCAGCGGCCACCCAGGCGAACACCTCTTCTGTCGCCGGATTAATCACGGGCACAGAAGCTCCACCGCTCCCGGCTCTCCACCTGCCGTCGATGAAGAGCTGATAGCTCCTGGCGTTGGACATCGCATGCTCCACTTCGTTGAACTCTCGCTCCAAGCCCAGACGAAAGAATTCCGAACCGCGGACTTGCTCAGCTGCAGTTTCATCGCGATGGCCGCGGCCGGTCAAATATGGATTACCGCCCAAATCCATCTGGATTCCAGATTGGCACGGCAAGACGGCAGGAGCACTCGATCAGAAGAAGTGCCTAGCCCTTATCTGGAGCCGTGGCTGACCAATGCTTGCTCTCGATCAATGTCTGGGCCACCTTTAGGATCAGTTTGCGGACGGCGGAGACGGCCGGAGAGCGTTCATCTTTCGGATTGACCGCAAGCACAACCGCACGGGTGATCACCGGATCGATGATCTTGACTGTACGCACTAGGCCTTGGGACGCCTCTTTCTGAATGGCCGACGGTGTGAGAATAGAATATGCCTTCCCTTCCATGACCATATTGATGATCGTGGAAAGCGAGTCGACTTCGAACTTAACGTCCAGCACACACCCGTGCTGTGCAACGACATCAGCCACAGAGCGCCTCACATTGTTGTTGCGCATAGGAACCGCCAACGGAAAGACGTGCAGGTCGGCGAGAGGTATCGAATCTTCGAAAGGCGGCTCACCCGGCGGCATGACCAGGCAAAACTCTTCGTGCGCTAACACCGTCATCCGCCCCACGCTCTCCGTGGCGCGGTAGAGCACTGCCAGGTTCAAGCGGCCGCCAGCCATCCACTCTTCGAGCGGTCCTGTCATGCCCTCGATCATCTTGAGCGAAATTCTCGGCAGCTCGTTTCTCGCCGATTCGAGCAGCGGTCCGCTAAGGACGCGAGCGGCTCCGGACGGAATGCCTATTGTCACCTCTCCGGCAGGTGAAACCACCGTGGTGGTCAGTTCCGCTTCGGTGAGTTTAATTTCCTCTAAAATGTTTCGCGCCCGCTCGAGCAATTTTGCTCCGGAAGCCGTCACAGTCACACCGGTCCTGTCACGTACAAGTAGCTGAGTGCCAAAGCTTTCTTCAAGTTGGCGCACATGCAAGCTAAGAGCACTCTGCGCGACGTGAAGTAGCGAAGCTGCCTTAGTGAAACTGCCTGCGTCGACAACGCCGACAAAATATCTTAGCTGCCTGATTTCCACGGTAGCGTATCCACCTGAAACGCGATCCGCCGCGTGTTTATTACCCTATCTCGAAACAAGATAGGCGGCAATCAACAAACCGCCGCGCCGTGATAAAACGTGACAGTCAGAAGGATTGATCTCAATCAGCTTAGTTCTCGCCGGCAAGAGCTATCATCTCGCGGGCGCGCCGCACCACTGGAGGATCAACCATCCTGCCATCTAGCGAGAATGCGGACAGGCCGTGGGCCACAGCATCGTTTTCCGCGGCAACGACACGGCCGGCCCACTCGAGTTCCTGTGCACTTGGCGAGAAGGCTTCGTTGAATATTGGCACTTGTGTCGGGTGGACGGCCAAAGCACCAGCAAACCCAAGCCGACGTGCATGCACGGCCGCATTGCGAACTTTATCCCTGTCCGTGAAGTCACCGATGCTTCCGACAAAGCCCAACGGGAGCAAACCGGCCGCGCGTGCGGCGAACAAGACAGAAAGGTTCGGACCCAAGAGCAGATCGAATTCCGGAACGCCGCCAACAAAAGCACTAAAGTCTTCGGGACCGAGCGCCATTGCAACCATCCTCGGATGGGCTGACGCGATAGTTTCGAGTCTTTGCAGCGCGGCAGGAGTCTCAATCTGAACAATGAAGCGGATCTGGCCCTCGCCAAGATTTCTCTCTCGTTCCAGTTCGGATACAGCCTTCGCAATCTCGACTATCCAGTCCGCCGATTCAGTTTTGGGGAGAACAAGGGCATCGACGCCTCCTATCACGGCCGCATCGAGGTCAGCTGCCAAGGCACGCAAACCAGAATTCACGCGGACCAGCACCGATGCGCCCTGCCGGCCGACTTTTGGGACGGTTTCAGCGAGGAGGTGGCGTGCTTGGCCCTTCTGATCCAGAGGAACCGCGTCTTCGAGATCTAATATGATGCCATCGGCGCCGCGGTCGTGCGCTCTCTCCAGGAAGCGCGGAACGTGAGCCGGAACAAAGAGCAATGACCTCCAGCGAGGAACACGTTGCGCGTTGGCAAGAGTCTGTTCGGCGTCCCTATTCATGGCGTTGCCCTCCGGCCGATTTGGAGCGGGCCGGACCGTGGTCGCTCGGCAACCCGCCACCTCCTTCGGGGAATGGGTCTTTCGCTTGAGGGGCACTCACGCGCGCGCGGCCTTTTGGCGCAAGCGTGATTTAACCTCCTCGCGGACAGCCGCGGTATCGGCGCCAAGAGCAGGAACTGGACGCAACGAAGGCTGCTGAGAGTCGAAAATCGCGGCTGGAGCTATCGCCTCTATAACTCCGCCAGGTGTGCCGACCTGCACTCTACGGACGTGCGGGTGCTCAGAAACAGCCGCGATTTCGTTCAAACGGCCATATGCTAGACCCGCCGCTTCGAGCTCTTGCATTGCCTCAACACACGAAAGTTGCGCAAACCGACGCTCAATAATTTCATCGAGACGAGCTCTGTTACCGAGGCGTTCCATGTTGTCAGCGAAGCCCGGTGCTCGTGTGAGTCCGGGCTGCTTAAGGAACTGCTCGCAAAAATCCACCCATTCACGGTCATTCTGGACCGAGAAGATGACGTCTTTGCCATCTACACACCGATAGGCACCGTATGGGGCTAATGAAGGATGTTTCACGCCAGCGCGAACCGTCTCGTAGCTGCTGTAGTCGTGCTGCAGTACCGGTACATTCATCCAGTCAGCGACGGCATCAAACAGCGAGACCTGTATGCCCGCGCCCTCCCCCGTCCGCTCGCGGTGGAACAGTGCCTGCAGAATAGCGCTGTGCGCCGTCATGCCTGCCGAGATGTCGCAGACAGACACCCCTACCCTGGCCGATCCCTGTTGCGTTCCCGTGATCGCACACAAACCTGTCTCGGCCTGGACGATGAGATCGTAGGCCTTTAGGTGGGAAAACGGCCCTCCCTCCCCGAATCCAGAAATGTCACAGGTAATCAGCCGGCGGAAGCGTCGACGGAGATTCACACACCCAAAACCCAGTTTTTCGATACTGCCCGGCTTCAGGTTTTGGATGAAGACGTCGGCGCTCGCAAGGAGGGACTCGAGGACGGCGCGGTCTGGCTCCGATCTCAGGTCCAGGCAGACCGACTCCTTGCCGCGATTGAGCCAAACGAAGTAAGCGCTTTGCCCCCTCACCAATTTATCATAGTTTCGGGCAAAGTCGCCTTCGGGCCTCTCGATTTTGATTACGCGGGCGCCTGCGTCCGCAAGGCGAGATGAGGCGTAAGGCGCGGCTACGGCCTGCTCCACCGCCACAACAGTGATCCCCTCGAGAGAGTTTTGCATTGACTGCACCGCGCCTTCAACTGACGGTATTTGCTGGGGCACGACGATGGTCCAGCATCGCGAACAACCGGCTCTGTTCGTTCCCGACGATTGATAGTCCTTCGTCAACGCCCATTCCGGGCTTCGCAAGCATCATGTCCGCCTGTGTCGCCACTGATACGTGGACCGTAGCCCGGGCGGAGAGATCCGTCTCGGTGCAACTTCCTCCGACATAAGCTCCCACGTTATTCGCCTTGCAGAACAGAACGGCGCGCGCCGTATCGGCAAGTGAGCCGACATCAGGGGTCTTGATCTGTACGAGATGCGCCGCCTTCGCTTTGGCAAAGAGGCGGATATCCTCAAGTGTATTGCATCTCTCATCTACGACGATGCGTGCGCTGGAAGCCCTATGATCCAAAATCGAAACAATCTGGGCGTAGCTGTCGATCTGGGCTTCTGTGGAACCAAAATCCGCGGGGGACTCAATGTTTAGCGTGAAAGCCGGAACAACTTCTGCAACATTGCAGATGAAGTCCGCAATCCGCTGGGGCTGCAGGCCGATTTCTTGGCCGATCCAGCCGTATACATCGAAATGCAGCACGGGATGATAGCCGGGGTGACCGATTTCGCGAGTACGCTTTGCAACCCACTTCACGAAGTCGATAAAACTCTCGCCGTTGGTGCCGAATTTCTGCCGCGAGTTGATCAACCCATGGGGGAGGATCTCCACGCCCTTCAGGATCATTTTGTCGACGTTAATTTCTCGCGCGTCGCCGCTTTGTGCGTAAATCGGAACTCTTTGCGACGGGAATGGGAGTTTGAATTCCTCACAAACAATCTCGGCCATCGTGCTGCGGCGAAGATGCGCCGCAGCACGTAGGAGCGCTTGGCTGACACCATACTCAACCGCGAGCGGCAAACGGCCCTCTTCGGATGGCTCAAATACTTTGTCGCAGGCGTCAAGGTAATGAGACGCATCGACATCCAAGAGCCTTGGAGCCACGACCAGCGACGTCAAATCCTTGATTTGCCTCGGGTCGAACAGAGGGTCGCGTCCACCGGCGCCTGAATACTGAACGCTCATCATGTCGCCCCAAACGACGATGTCGTCGGCAAGAACGAGCCCGACGCTGAGCGACGATGCAGGAACACGAATAGACGCCAGCCCAGGCGTTAATGGTTTACCGACATAAACAAAGCCGTCTTGAACTGCGCCAGCCCGGATAGCAGCTTGGTCGTCGTAGAAAAACGCGCCATTGCCAGGCGCGAGGAGCACTTCTTTTATCTGCACTTCGTTCACTCGGGCACTAGCGCGGCGTTGACGTCAGGATGAAATCCAACTCACTACATGCCAACTATGCGCGAGCTAGGGTGCAATTAGCCAATATAATGTCAGATGGGCTGCCATCGCATTTCCAGATGGTCTTTTCTGGACATTGCTTCTGGGTGTCGCACCCTTATCCGGTCCGCGTCGTTGACCTGGACAAGCTCAGAAAGCTCTCACGGACGTGAGGAAGCATCCGCATTCACAGGTCCTCTATACCGACGAATGCCCTCTATCATGAGAGTTGTCATGGCCGGGCTGCGAAATAGGCGCCATTTATGGAACCTTGCCAGCCTATGCCTTTTAGGGGGTTCGATTGGCTTCGAAATCAATCGTGTGTAGTCCGGAAGGCGTGCTCAGCATGCCTGCCACGGAAACAGAATAGCAGATCGAAGACAGGCCCCTGCAGTGTGAGAGTAGGAGATGTTTGTGGCCGATTGGTAGGTTTGAACGGCTGCAACACTCTGTCGGGACAAGCTTTGCGCCCAGTTCTTCGCGACTGGCCGCTCGGCCGCTCGCGTCAAATTCTGTTTGTGACTTGTTCTATCTCGCACCGAGATGCGCCGCCGCCAGCTAGGCGTCGCCGTTCAATTGTATTGTGGCTAACTTGAACAGAGAGTGACCTGGCAAAAGAGCGATGTCGGATGCAGGCAGGGTAGCATGCCTGTCAGAAGCCATCGCTCCGCCACAAGGCTGGTAGCCATTCTCAATGCAAAGGCACGCCGGCCGATCGCCTGCGTGGTTTTGCCAGTCCCTCTAGCAGGCCGTTGAAAAAAGGCACTCGCCACCAGATTGCAGCGGTGATTCATTAGCTCTGGAGAGATTCGGAGATGACGCGTGCGCGGCGACGACAATCGAACTGGCGAGTTGTTCAGTTATGTGGACCTCGAGGCGCGGGTTCGTCGGGATCATCCACTTCGGACGATCCGAGCGATTGTGACCGAGGCACTTTCGGCGTTGGAGCGGGACTTCGCGGCGCTGTATTCGCCGATCGGGCGGCCGTCGATTCCGCCGGAGAGATTGCTCAGGGCTATGCTGCTACAGGCGTTCTATTCGATCCGCTCGGAACGGCTCCTGATGGAGCGGCTGGAATACGATCTTCTGTTCCGCTGGTTCGTCGGCATCGGCGTTGACGACGCGGCCTGGGATCACTCGGTCTTCTCGAAGAACCGTGACCGGCTGCTCGAAGGCGATATCGCGGCGAAGTTTCTGAACGCGGTTTTGGCACAGCCAAAGGTGAAGAAGCTTCTCTCCACGGATCACTTCTCAGTCGATGGCACGCTGATCGAGGCTTGGGCCTCGATGAAGAGCTTCAAGCCGAAAGGCGGCTCGGATGAACCACCGTTGGGTGGCGGCGGCCGCAATGAGGAGGCGGACTTCCACGGCCAGAAACGATCGAACGAGACGCATGCCTCGACGACCGATCCCGATGCGCGGCTCTACCGCAAGGAAAAAGGCAAGGAAGCCAAACTCAGCTTCATGGGACATGGGTTGATGGAGAACCGCCATGGTTTGCTGGTCGATGCCTGCCTGACGTTGGCCGATGGTCATGCCGAACGAGTAGCGGCGCTGCACATGATCGAGCCTCGGGCCGACCGATCGCGAGCAATCACGCTCGGCGGAGACAAGGGCTATGATGCGCAGGACTTCATCAACGAACTGCGCTCGATGAAGGTGACGCCGCACGTGGCGCAAAACACGAACGGGCGCCGTTCCGCTATCGATCGCCGTACGACCCGGCACGGCGGCTACGGCGTCAGCCAGCGCATCCGCAAGCGGATCGAAGAGGCGTTCGGCTGGATCAAGACGGTCGCCGGGCAGGAGAAGACGAAGTTGCGCGGTCGTGACCGCGTCGGGTGGGCCTTCACCTTCGCTGCCGCGGCCTACAATCTGGTGCGGTTGCCGAAGCTGCTGGCGGTGCCGACATGACCGCTCCTGCTGGTTGCCGGTTGATAGGCCGTTGGCGCATCGTCGAGGCCGATCTGTGGGATCGCGGCTATCTCGACCTCGGCGGACCCGCCACGATTACCGTCGGGGCCGACAATAACGGCGAGATCTCCTTTGGCGCTCTGCAAGTCGGCCTCGATCTGAGCTACAGCCCCTCGATGGTCTTCTTCACATGGGCCGGCTTCGACGAAATGGACGAAGCAACTGGCGATGGCTCCGCCGAACTGCTCGATGACGGCTCCATCGAGATCACATTCGCCTATCACAATGGCGATGAGGCCATCCTCAAAGCCAAACGGGACCCTTCTTCAACAGCCTGCTAGAAATAGGTATCAAGCGGATAGTTAAGCCTGCAGTTGAGTTGCAGGGGTTGCCATCAGACTCGCATGTGGGAGTCGCTAGCTATCATTTCGGCGGAGCATGGCTTCACTCGGATCAATCCAACACTGTTTTCTATGTCGATTTGGGTGCCGAATGGCTTCGAGAGCATCTGAAGCCTTTCCAGGATGGCTCTCGCTTGCAGCGCGGGCGCAAGTCTCGGCACCCCGCGGTTAGCGAACCGCTCCGTGCGAGCGAGTTCGAGCGGATAGAGCCGGATCTCGGCGAGCTGGTTTTCCTCGAAACGGCTGACGCTGGCGACGCTCTCATAATAGACTGCGTCGCACAGCGGTACAAATCCTTCCGACATCGGGTATCCTATCGCCATCTCGTGGGCGCTTACCTCAGCATCCGTATCGACCCGCGGATCCTTCCCATGCGCCTCGAACATGTCAGCCCCGACCGGCGTTCTCAGATCTTGATTGAAGAAGTTGCCCAGGCCGTAGAAGATGGGCCGGCCTTTGTAGATTTCGATGCCCCTGACATGATGCGGCGCGTGATTGATGTATGCATCTGCTCCGGCGTCGATCGTCAGGCGAGCAAATGCTTGCTCATAGTCAGCCGGTTCGCGGCTGAATTCCCCGGGCTCGTGCCCGTGGTTCGTGGCGATGCAGAAATCGGCGAATTGCTTGCCCCGACGCACATTGCGCAGAATGTCGTCGACGTCGCGCGGATTGGGTTCAAAGCTGTATCCTGCCTTTTCCCCTGCTTTAAAGACCACTTCGCCGATAGCCACCCGGGACGCGTCTTTCGGCGGGGAGGCATACCAGGGAAGCATCTCGCGCACCTGCCTGAGGTTCTCAAGCATCTCCGGCGGAACCACGATGCTTTTTGCCAAGCGAAGAGCGTTGAGCCCCGGTCTGCCTGGCGCCTCGCCGGCAGGATTGCACGCCCGAGACATCGGCGTAAACGTTGCAGCAAACGAGACCAGAGCCACGCGGCCGCGAGCCGTTTCCAAAAAGCGCGCAGCGCCGGCTTGTGCGAGGTTCTCGCCTGCGCCTGCATGAACGATCCCCTGTTCCTCAAGCGCGCGGCTGGTTTCGCGCATCCCCTCGACGCTCCAGTCGAGCGTGTGGTTGTTGGCGCGGCTGACTAGGTTGAAGCCCATCGCCTTCAAATCGGCACCCAGTTCCGGGGCACCAATCAGATACGCACCGCCGTATTCAGCCTCGGGATACCCCTTTGACCGGACGTCCAATATGTTCGTCTCGAGGTTGCCGAACGTCACGTCAGTCCCGTGCAAGGTCCTGAGAACATCGGCAAAGCCTGGGTGGTTCCCTCTTGCCACCGGCCGCGCGTAGAGAAGGTCACCGACTGCCGCCATGGTGAAACCATCTGCAACATTCGTGGCAATCGAGCCGGCGGTGTCATAACGATCGTCCGGCCCAGACGTATGATTTTGTGAATTGTTGTCCATAGACTCCACCGCGTGCTGAATGTTGACGAATACAAATTAGTCCTAAAGGTCCGATCGATCTAATATAACCTTCATCTGACGCCCATCGCGCAACGAGATGGCGCCTCAAAAACCTGGCCAGATTAGAATGGCATTGCGTCTGTTTTGCAGCCAATCTTCAATTCCACATGGCAGGAAATTCGCGCTTTCCCAAACGTGGAGACTACAAGCTCTTTGAAGGCGAGCCCCTCTGACTAACGCTGGACTCCTTGCCTGCGCCACCAAAAACTGGTCCCATAGGCAGGACAACGTCGACCATCGGAAGGAGCGCCTCTCGATGTCCTCCGGCGAGGAGCCAATCGGCTGCAGCCGAAGGCGAGTTCCTAAGGCATTCGCGATGTCGGCTGCGACATCTCCAAATACAGGCTTGATTTGATGAGGCAAGTATCCGCTGTCATCACATCGCCAATGAGCGCGATGCGATAGCGGCCCATGTGACATCGGCGAACCTTCGACGAGGACGTGACCACCGACATCGAAGACTTGGTCGTCGACTCCTGTTTTAAGGACCACCTTGCTAATTGCTATACGGAACGCGTCTTTCGGCGGAGGCACGCGATTCATACGATCCACTTTCATGAGAGCGTATTGATTAGTCGCTACTTCGGTCTCCCGATCCCTCAGGTCGGAATCGGTGGCCGAGCCACACGAGCAATTGTAGAGGGGGCGGCCGCCGGCCGGGCCAAGAGCTCTGCAGCCGGAGCACGCACATGGCAGGCCACGACCCGCCCGTCCGCCATTGGCATCAGAGGCGGCACCTCGATGCGGCAACGCTCGACAGCGAGTGGACAGCGTGGGTGAAACGCGCATCCGCTCGGCGGATTGATCGGGCTTGGCACCTCGCCTTTGACGGGTGCTTGTAGCCGAATCCGCGTCGGATCCGGAACCGGAGCCGCTGCGAGTAGCGCCTCACTATAGGGATGGACCGGCTTGGCGAAGAGCGTCTCGCACGGCGCGAGCTCCACGATCCGGCCCAGATACATGACCGCGACGCGATGGCCGATATGCTCCACAACCCTAAGATCATGCGAGATGAAGATGAAGGCGATGCCCATCTGCTCCTGGAGATCCATGAGCAAATTCAGGATCTGGGCCTGCACGGAGACGTCCAGCGCTGAGACCGCCTCGTCGGCGATGATGAGCGAGGGCTCAAGGGCCAGCGCCCGTGCAATGCCGAGCCGCTGCCGCTGGCCGCCCGACAGCTCGGATGGAAGCCTGTGCATCATCTCGGGCGACATACCGACTTTTCGCAGAAGCTCGGCAGCAAGAGCTTGGCGCTGCCTCCGGTTGAGGGGCTCAAAGTTCTCGACCGGCTCTGTGATAATCTGCCCGGCCGTGAGACGCGGGTTCAGCGATGAATACGGATCCTGGAAGACCATCTGCATTCGACGGCGAAACGCGTGAAGCGCGTGCTTCTTGAGACCCGCTATGTCGGTCCCCTCGATCAGCACGCGCCCTCCCGTCGGTTCGACAAGCCGCATCAAGAGACGCGCCACGGTCGACTTGCCGCAGCCGGATTCGCCGACGATGCACAGCGTCTCGCCCGCCTCGACGGAAAAGGATACATCCTCCACTGCCCGCACCACGGGGATCGTCTTCTTCAGTAACCCTGCACCGAGCGGATAGTGCTTGGTCAGGTTCTCTACTCTCAGCAAAGGACCGCTCATGCGCCCACCACCTCTTCGGCGCGCCAGCAAGCCGCAGCGTGGCTCGACCCGACATCAAGCAGGGGGGGCCTCTTCTCACGGCAAATGTCTATTGCGAACGGGCAGCGCGGCGCGAAAGTGCATCCGACGATGGGCTCGCGCAGGCTGGGCACGATGCCAGGAATTTCCGGAAGTCGGCTCTGCCGACCGCGCCCTGGGCCAGGCACCGAGCGCATGAGACCCTGGGTGTAGGGATGCGCGGGGCGTGCGAACAGGTCAACCACGGTCGCTTGCTCTACAACCTGGCCGGCATACATGACAATCACGCGTTGGCATGTCTCGGCGACGACGCCCAGATCATGCGTGATAAACATGACGGCCGTTCCCATGCGCTCTTTCAGATCGACGATCAGCCGCAGGATCTGCGCCTGGATGGTGACGTCCAGCGCAGTGGTCGGCTCGTCGGCGATCAATAGTTCCGGTGAGCACGCAAGGGCCATGGCGATCATGACGCGCTGGCGCATGCCGCCTGACATTTCGTGGGGATAGTTGTTGACGCGAAGCTCGGGATCCGCAATGCGGACGAGACGGAGCATCTCTTTGGCCTTTGCCATCGCTACTGGGCGGGAGGATCTGGTGTGGATCTGCACCGCCTCGGCGATCTGGCGACCGACCGTATAGACCGGATTCAAGCTCGTCATCGGCTCCTGGAAGATCATGCCGATCCGGTTACCGCGGATGTTTCGCATCTCCTGATCGGACAGTTCAAGCAGGTCGCGTCCGTGAAAGCGGACTTCGCCGCCGACAGTCCTGGCGGTCAGCTTCGGCAGCAGGCGAAGAATGGAAAGCGCGGTGACGCTCTTGCCGCATCCGGATTCGCCGACGATGCCAAGCGTTTCGCCTTTCTTTACCTGAAAGCTGATGCCGCCTAGAGCGCGGGTGACGCTGTCTTCACCGTAAAAGTGCGTCTCAAGCTCTCGAACCTCCAGAAGCACGTCATCCCGTTCGGACTCTCGCATTAGCATATTAGCGTCTCCGCTTGGAGCGGGGGTCGAATAGATCACGCAGGCCATCTCCAAGCAGATTGACGGCCAGGACCGTGACGGCAAGGCAAATAGCCGGGGCAAAAACCGTCATGGGGGCGATAGCGAGATACAGACGAGAGCTTGCAATCATGTTGCCCCAGCTTGGGATCTCGGGCGGCACGCCGACGCCGAGGAAGCTCAGTGCGGCCTCTGTCAGAATCGCACCGGCGCAGACGTTGGCGCTCTGCACCATCAGCGGCGGAATGGTACTCGGGAGGATGTGCCGCCACAGCACCTTGGGTAGCCGTGCGCCGCCACAGAGGGCCGCCTCCACATAAGGACGCTCGCGAACGCTCAGAACCACCGAACGAACCAGCCGCGTTATGCCTGGGAGTTCGGGGATCACGATAGCGACAATGAGGATCCCGGTCCCTGGCCCCGTCAGAGAAATGAGAGCAATGGCCAGCAGCATCGTCGGGATCGACATCAGCCCGTCCATGGCTCGCATTACGACATTGTCGAAGCTGCGGAGATAGCCGGCAATGACACCGATCAGAAGACCGCCGAGAGCCGTGCCTACCGCCACCGTCAAGCCCACAAAAAGCGATATCCGGGCGCCGAAGGCCGTTCGTGCAAATACGTCACGGCCAAGATTATCGCTTCCGAACCACATCTCGGCGGAAGGTGGCTGAAGTCGTTTGAATGGATCCATCTGCAAGGGATCGCCGGCATAGAGCGGAGCAGCAAGTGCCAAAATAACCAACAGCGCCAAGAGGCCACCGCCGGCAAGGACGAGCGGATGCCGCCTTGCCAGACGGGGAAGGTCAGACATTCGGAAGCGGCCCGTCGGGACGTATTCAACTGGTGCGGAGAGGAGCGTCATATCAGTACCGGATGCGGGGATCGATCAGCGTATAGGCCAAATCGACCGCCAGATTGATAAGGACATACAGACCCGAAACGAGGATAAGCACTCCTTGGATGATGGGATAGTCGCGGTTGTTGATGGCATCGACCACCAGACGCCCCACGCCGGGTATATTGAACACGGTTTCGATGATCACGACGCCAGAGACTAGATACGCGAAACTCATGCCGATCACGGTCAGGATCGGAACACCGGCATTCTTCAAAGCATGGTGGAAGAGCATGGCGTAGGAGGAGGCGCCCTTGGCAGCGGCCGTTCGCATATAGTCTTCCGACAGAACTTCGAGCATGCTCGCACGCGTGATCCTGGCGAAGTAAGCAACATAGGGAACGCTTAGAGCCAAGGTTGGGAGAATCAGCCGCACAAACCATGGCCCGATGCCTTGGCCAACCGGCACATATCCTTGTACCGGTAGCCAGTGTAGGCTCATGGCAAAGCAGTATATAAGAAAATAGCCGACGACAAACACCGGGACGGAAAAGCCAAGTGCCGCAAAGGCGGTGAGGACGCGATCAACGAAGCTGCCAGCTCGCCAGGCGGCAAGAATGCCGAAGATCATGCCGACCGTCACCGAAAGGAGCAGCGTCAGGAACGACACGGAAATCGTGGCCTCAAGCCGCTGGGCAATCAGGTCGAGCACAGGACGCCCCGTAAAAATCGAAGTCCCGAAGTCACCGCGGATGATGCTGAGAGCCCAATGAACGAACTGAACGGGCAGCGGCTCGGTGAGTCCCAACTGTTCCCGAATACCGGCGATCATCTCTGGCGTGGCCAAGTCGCCGGCGATCGTGGCCGCCGGGTCGCCGGGCGCCAGCCTGAGAAGTAGGAAGACGAATATCCCGACCATCGCCATGACGGCGATGGTCGAAACCATCCTGCGCAGAATGTAAGCGACCACTGCTCAGGCCTTCTTCATGTTCCACATAGGAATGAAATTCGGCATCTCGATCAAGCCACTGAGCGTCTTGCGCCGCGCGATTGGCCGCAGAGTTTGACCCAAATACACGTCGCCGACAAAGTCCCACCAGACCCTTTGCATCTCACGCGCCAGAGCCTTGCGCTCTTCAGGCTTTTCGACCTCTGGCCATTTGGCTCGAAGCGCCTCGTATTCATCGTTCTTTGGCCAGCCGTACCACCCCTTGTCGCCATTCGCGCTCAGGAAGACTTCTCCGATCGGATCCGTGAGTCCGAAGCCAGAATCGCTCGTCAAAAAGATGCTCCAGCCACCGTCCTCGACGGGCCCCTTCTTGGAGCGGCGCGCGGCAAGACCGCTCCAGTCGCTCGGCGCAAGCTCGGCATTGACGCCAATCTTCCGCAGCGTGGCCGCAAGCAGCTGCGCGGCGTCGCTGATCCATGCTATGTTCGTAGGCTGGAGGATGACGACCTTTTCGCCGCTGTATCCGGCCTCCTTGAGGAGCTGCTTTGCCTTTTCGGGGTCGCCGCCCTTCTTGAACCACCCCGTATTTTGGTCGTTGGAATAGGGCGTTCCGTTTCCAAAGAGCGATGTAACGGTTTGACCGTACCGTGGGTCGGGAACCGCGACGCGCAAAAACGCCTCCTGATCGATCAGGTGCAGCATCGCTTGTCGCGCTTTCACATTGTCGAACGGCTTCTGCAGACAGTTCATGCGCAGGCACATCACCCAGCCTGTCTTATCCAGAACTTGGAGCGCAAGGTTGGGATCAGTTTCGATAGCTGAATAAAAATCCACGGGAGGCTGCTCGAGGTAATCAATCTCCCCCGCCTGCAAGGCCGCGAACGCCGTCTGCGAATCGCCAATATTATCCCACATGACACGATCGACGTTGACGATCTTCCCCCCGGCGAACCCGTCGGACGGCTCCTTACGCGGTACGTATTTCTCGTTGCGATCATACGTGAAACTCGAGCCCGGCTTCGCCAGGGCCTCATTAAACCTGAACGGCCCTGACCCGATATTCGCGGTCACCTGCTCGGTCGCGGGACGATCCGCATCCTTCTCGCGCATGGCAAAAAGAGGCTGGCTCGACGACACGCTCGCCAGCAGATCGATCAGGAGTCCCAGCGGCTCCTTGAGCGCGATCGTGAAGGTCTTGTCGTCCTTCTTCGAAATATCCCTGGCTCGCTCCATGAGCAGCGATCCGGCAGGTATCTGTCCCCAGCGACGAATAGAGGCAACACAGTCGGCCGCGGTGACTGGGCTGCCGTCATGCCAGCTCAGGCCATCCCGGAGCTCGAACATATAGGTCTTCTTGTCGTCGGAAACGCCCCATTTCTCCACCATTTGTGGCTGTGGCATAGCGTTGGAGTCGAGCGCGAACAACGTGTCGTAGATTGCCAGGGCATGGTCGATGGTCCCGTTACTCGTATCAACGACTGGATCGAAGACACGGAGGTCCGCTGCCTTCACCATGCGGACCAGCCGTGCACCGGTCGGCGTCGTCTGCGCTCGCAGGACGGAAGGGATCGATAAAGCCGTTCCCGCGGCCACCCCCAACTTGATAACGCTTCGTCGAGAGATCGTCATGTCTAGTTCCTCCCTTTTTGCCCATCGGCGCGGGTGATCCGCGCCTTCCTGGCGATACTTCAGACTGGTAAAATTGTCTCGACCAGCTTCACCCAATAGCCGATGCCGTAAGGCAAGGCTTCGTCGTTGAAGTCATATGCTGGATGGTGCGTGGGAACAGTTGGGCCGTTACCAAGAAAAATGTAGGCACCCGGACGCGCCTCGGACATAAAGGCGAAGTCTTCCGCCCCCACAGTCACTTTCATGCTGTCGTCCACGGAGCCGTGACCCACGAGGCTTCGGGCCGCCGTGATTGCCAGTTCGGTCTCCACTGGGGAATTAAAGGTAACGGGACAGGACCGCAGGTATCTGAATTCGACATCCGCACCGAAAGCACGCGCAATGCCCTGGGCGACGGCCAACATCTCTCGCTCTGCAAAGTCCCGAAGCCCGGATGCGAGCGTCCTGACGGTTCCGGAAAGTTCAACCTGATCGGGAATTTGATTGTAGGCCTGCGCGCCATTCAACTTAGTGACTGAGATCACGAGCGACTCCAACGGGTCGGTCTTGCGAGACACCAACGCCTGCAGACCAAGGATGATCTGTGCTCCAATGACAACGGGATCGACGGTTCGATGGGGGGTTGACGCGTGGCCGCCCGCGCCCTTGACGATGATGTCGAAGTCATCCTGCGAGCCCATGGTGACGCCATGACGAATGCCGAACGCGCCAATGTCTATGCCCGCTCTGGTATGCATGCCAAAAACCTTGGAGATGCCGAAACGCTCCAGGATTCCTTCCTGGACCATCCTGAAGCCGCCGGTCGGAAATTCTAGCTCTTCTGCCGGCTGGAAGATCAACGCGACGCAGCCCTTGAAATTGCGCGTGGACGCTAGGTGTTTCGCGGCACCTAGCAACATGGCCGTATGCCCGTCATGGCCGCATCCATGCATTATGCCCGGGTTCTTCGAGGACCAGGGTTTATTTGACGTCTCAATGACTGGCAGGGCATCCATGTCCGCCCTCAGCCCAATCGTGGGCCCCTCGCCGCCTTCGCCGTGAATCAGCGCGACAATGCCGGTCTCGGCTATCCGCGTTTCGATATGATTGATGCCGAATGATGCCAGCTTTTCGGTCACGAACTTCGCAGTATTGTGCTCCTGAAAGCCGAGCTCTGGATTTTCATGCAGGTAGCGCCGCCACTCGGTTGCCTCGCGTTGCAACCCCCGGAAAACTTCAACACCTTGCATTTGAAGAATCTACCTCGCTTCATTTTGGCCACGTAAGCCGAGATTGAAATCGAGTTTCAGTCGCTGGAACTGCTTACGTCAAATTCAGATTGTATATTCAGGACATCTGGCTTCGAGATGAACCGACGACATGCTCTGCCTGGCGATGAGCCATCACACGGACGCGGGCCACGCCGGGAATTTCGCGGCATCCCGCATGGCGCACAATGTCGGCAGCTCACGCTCTGCCGCTCTGGCGGCCCCTTCTGGCGTGGCGTCGCGCATCTCATTTTCGGCTTACGCACGGGGGTAGGAAAGTAAATGACCGATGGAACCCGCGCCGCCGCACAGCGATGTAACAACGTTCGGTTTTGAGCGTTTTTCGCACGGCAGTACTGATCCGCAATATGACGGCTCACTAGATCATCGCGCCGTGCAACAAGCGTTCGCCATAGGCGCTACTTCGAAGGCGGCGCAATGGCCCCGCTCATCCGCAAGATGGCCCCGGCCAGCCTTCCTACCGTCGAGGGCTTTCTGGCGCATCCGGATCGTTGTCAAACATGTGATGCCGAATGGGGCGCAATGTCATTGCTGTGGCGCTTGTTTAGTTAGCGGCCACGATGGTTTAGGCCAGAGCAACCCGAAGCCTAATGATGTGCTGGTGCTGAATGAACATTTTCTTTCCAACCACCATCGACTTGTTTGTCCAAAGGCAATGGAGAGGAGATGAACGCCCCTCGCGATACTTATGCTGGTCAGGGCGCTGGCGGAATCAACGAGCCGAGCTTTTCGCAGTTACGAGCGAGAGCAGAGAGATCAATCATCAAATAGCCTATGGCTGTACTCGCTGGCGGCATCGGCTGTTTGCAACGTGCAAATGTTTATGTTGGTCGCCGCGCGGACGGCTAACGCATTATGAATTTGTGCCGATGGGGTGGCGGGAGCTTGGAAGGCTCGCAATCAGCAACACGCTGTCAACGCTGACTTGAAATATTGGATCGTGTCCCAGGGAGTGGTGTAGCTGACGGTTTGGTCGCCGCGCTCTCCGGCAAGGGGCCGGGATGATCAGCGTGCCACAGCTGGCAGGCTGATGAGGGGATCATCGCTCATTTGGCTGATGGTT